>NZ_JAGGLG010000015.1 GCF_017874315.1 Symbiobacterium terraclitae
ACTGGGCAGCCCTTGCCTTTGGCTAACGGGCTGGTGCCACCTCGCCCGTATTGGACTTTCACCAACAAGTCAGCGCCCATGCTGGGCGCACCGCGCAAACCCCGCCGGGGGTTCCCGGCGGGGCAAGACCTGTCTGCGGCTTCCAGGACCGGGGCGAGCCGGGCCGACGGCTCTCCGGATGTATCGCGCCTCGCGCGCTCACGGCCGGGGCGGCACGTAGCGGGATGAGGCGCCAGGCCAGCGGATCACGTAGACCGCGTTGCCGTCCCAGCCGGCCGGGAGCCCGTCCCCCAGCTCGGTCCACGTGCCGTCGGCCAGGCTGTACACGAAGACGCCCTCCCACGGGCCCCGGGCGCCCAGGATCCGCCCTCCGGTCCCATCCCAGAAGGCCCGGCCGAACAGGGCGCCGGGGAGCGGGACCGCGGGGCTGCCGTCCAGCGGGATCACCCACGGGTTGTACCCTTCCGCGAAGGCCAGCACGCTGGCGCCGCCGGGGCTCCAGGCGAGGCGCGCCCCCCAGGCCAGGAGCGGCACCGGCTCCGAGGCGACCTGCCGCTCCCCCAGCTCCAGGTCGTAGACCACCAGGGCGCTCCGCCCGGCGCGCGCCAGCGGATCGAGCGCCGCGATCCTGCGCCCGTCGGGGCTCCAGGCCACCCACCGCCGCACGTCGCCCTTGCCCCGGAACCAGTTGCGGGCGAACCCCTCCACCACCTGCCGCTCGCCGGTCGCCACGTCCAGCAGGACCAGCGGCATCCAGAGCGGATCGTCCCCATACGGATCACCCTCGGCCTCAGGGCCCAGGTAGGCAGCCGTTCGCCCGTCCGGGGAGAAGACGGCCGTCCCCGGCACCGGCTCGTCCGGGACGAACGGCAGCGCCGCCGTATCGGGCGCTCCCGGAGCCCAGGCCTCCCAGCCTCGGTCAGCCACCCACCAGGGGGGGTGGTTGAAGAGACGGCCGCCGGCCCACTGGAGCGTGCCCGCCGGCAGCGGGGCCTCCAACAGGCGGTTCGCCGCGAGGTCGACCACCGCGCCCCGCTGCTCCCACATTTCGTTTCCCACGGCCTGCCACCCGCGCAGGGCGATGTAGGCCCCGTCCGGCGAAGGCCAGGCCTCGGTGATCTCCGGCGGCAGGGTCAGGAGTCGCTCGCCGGCGCCCGTGGCCAGGTCGACCCGCTCCAGGTAGGGCAGCGACGCCTCGCTGCGCAGCGTGACCGGGGAGTGGGCCACGGGCAGCCCGCTGCCCGATGCCACCACCCGGCGCAGGTCCAGCGTCATCCGGGCGGGGACCTGATCCATCTCCACCACCCAGCGGCTCGCGGACTCCTGCCTGACGATCAGCGGGTCGCCGACCCGCGCCTCCACGTCGGCCAGCCAGGCTGCCAGGCTCCCCTGCTCCACCGGCCGGTCGAACGACAGCTGAAGCCAGAGCGGGCCGTCCGGCAGCACGGCTTCAGCCCCCTCCAGGGACTGGAGCGCGCCGTCCGCGGCCCGGTAGGTGATGTATACCGTGGGCTCCGGCGCCCGGAGCAGCTTGGTGTGCGACCCGCCCACGCCCTGGAGCCACGCCTCAAACCGGTCCGGCAGCGGCGCGGCGAACCGGGCCTGGATGACCCCCAGCACCGTCCGGACCTCGGCGGGCTCGGCACCGCTGGTGCGCAGGAGCGCGCTGTACGGGCCGGCGTCGTGGGTGTCCAGCTGCCACGTGATGAGCACGTCTCCGGAGCCCACCGCCACCTCGGACTCCCATTCCTCCAGGGTGACGGCAGTCACGCCGTCGACGACGTCGGGCAGCGCAGCGGTGGGCCGGTAGACGATGCGGCCGATGAGGCGCGGCACGGCACGGGGCTGTCGGCCCTCGCCGGACGCGGCAGAAGCCGCGCGGTCAGCGCCGGCCCCGGCGGCAGATGCCCCGGCGGCCGCCCCCCCGCCGGGGGCAGCGCTGCCGCCATCCACCGGGGGCGCCTCCGGCACGACGGGTCCGCGGGAGGGCGAGGCACAGCCCACCAGCAGCAGCGACAGCGCCAGGAGCCAGCCCACGGGCTTCCGTCCCATCGTCGTCACCACCCTTTAGTAGTGTGACGATACAGGGCGGCGAGCAGTTCTCGCGGTCTTCTGACGACGGGGTGCTGCAACAGCAAGCGCAGCCCCCGCGCTGCGCGCGGCAGGCTGCCCGGCGGTTCATATCGCTTTCATCCCCTCAAACGGCTGGTGGCAGCCGTCGCAGTAGTAGATCGAGCGGCAGGCCGTGGGCCCGAACAGGTTCTCCAGGTGCGTGTCCAGCGAGCCGCAGTAGGGACAGGCCGGCGCCTCCGCCAGCGAGATGAGCGGCCGGGCCTCCGACGCGCACGGCGGCGGCGCGATGCCGAAGCTGCGCAGCCGCTCCCGGCCCTCGGGGGTGATGCGGTCGCTGCTCCAGGACGGGTCGAGGACGAAGTCCACCTCCACCTCGCCCACCCCGTCCAGCGCGCGGAGCCGGGAGACCACGTCCCGGCGGATGATGCCGAGCGCCGGACAGCCGACGAAGGTGGGAACGATCTCCACCCGCACCCGCACGATCCCGGTGTCACCTCGCTGCACCAGCACGCGGTGCACCATGCCCATGTCCACGATCGAGACCGGCGGGATCTCCGGGTCCTTCACGTCCGCGAGGGCGGCCCAGACGGCCGCCTCGCTCACCATGCCGCACCGGGGGCGATGCGGTAGACCTCCCCCATGGTCTCCAGCAGGCCGTCCAGGTCCGGCGTGTGCTGCCCGCGGCGGCCGTCCGGCCCGGTGAAGCCGCCGGGGACGGGACTGCCCGGCCAGTCGAACCCCACCTCGGCGAAGAGCGGCCGCATCGCCGCCGTCCACCGGTCGACCATCTCCTCGGCCGTGGCGGGGAAGAGCGGCCCCGGGACCACCTCGCCCAGGGAGAAGAGGCCGCCCACGTCGGGCCACGCCCGCGCGACGCCCGCCGCCAGCCGGCGCCGCGACTCGTCGGTACCGTGGGCCAGCCGGCGGAACCAGGTGGTGTGGTGGATCAGGTGGTACCGCTCCTCCCGCCGGATCCGGGCTGCGGCCTGCGCCAGCGGGGCGTGGCTGGAGCCGGCCAGCACCTCCAGCCGGATCTGGTCGAACAGGTCGTAGGCGAGCCGCCGGGCGATGGTGTAGCCCCAGTCGAACTCGGGGCGGTCCAGGTAGCTGCCCGGCCCGTTGGGCCGCTCCAGGAGCACGGCGTTGCGCCGCGCTGCGGCCGGCCGCAGGAAGGCCAGGTCGTCGGCCCGCCCCTCGCCCAGCTCCTCCAGGAGGTGATAGTAGAGGTTGGCGTGGCCCACCTCGTCCTGGGCGATGGAGGAGAAGGCCACGTCCTCCTCGATGTGCGGGGCAAGTCCCAGCCATTCCGAATCCCGGTGGCCGATCACCAGCTCGTCGTCCGCCAGCTGGTAGAGCAACGCGATCAGCGTCGGTCGATCCATCCCCATCCCCTCCCCCGGGCGCGGGGCGCCTAGTCCCGCACGAAGTCCTGCTCCAGGTCGAGCAGCGCACGCTTGTACCTGCGCCAGCGCTCAGCGTTGGCCTTGCTGTAGCCGGCCAGCGTGCGGTAGCGCTTGTCGGTCTCCTGGGCAAAGAAGTCCCGGTCGGCGTAGTCGGTCCGGTGGATGGCGCCCTGCTCCACCGCCCAGAGCGAGACGGCCGGGTCCCGGCGCAGGAACGACTCGCGCGCCAGCACCAGGGCGTCCTCCGGCGAGCCGGCGTCCACCGAGCCCACCCAGACGTGCGGGCTGCCGTGGTCCTTCTGCACGAAGATCTCGTACACCCGGAACTGCCGCCGCTCCTCCGAATGCCTCTGCTCCGCCACGGTTGATCCCCTCCTAGACCGCCTGCTTCGCCGGGGCCATAAGGGCCTCGCGCACCCAGCGCCCCTGTTCATAGGAGAGCCGCCTGAGGCCCAGCCGGTACTGGGAGAGCGGCCCCTCGTTGCGGGCGATGGCCTTCAGCTTGGACCAGTCCGGCGGGGTGTAGATCCACCTGCCGGCGGCCTCGTCGTACCGCAGGGCCGGGTCGGGGATGGTGAGGCCCAGGGCCTGGATGCGGGGCACGTACTTGGTGAGGAACTTCTGGCGCAGCTCCTCGTTGGTCTTGGTGCGGAAGCGGTACTTGAGCAGGATGGTGGCCGACGGCGAGTTGGTCTCCGCCGGGCCGAAGAAGAGCAGGAGCGCCTCCCACCACCGCTCCAGGGCCTCCTGCAGCATCTGCCGCTGGGCGGGCGTCCCCTCGGCCAGGGCGAGGCAGATCGACTCGCCGTGCTGGATGTGGAACCCCTCCTCGGCGCACACCCGCTGCAGGACGCGGGCGTAGGGGGCGTAGGAGGAGCCGAGCAGCGCCGCCTGGGAGATGACGGCCGCGCCGTCCACCAGCCAGCCGATGATGCCCGCGTCGGCCCAGGTGGGTGCGGGCATGTGGAAGACGTTGTGGAACTTGCACTCGCCGGTGAAGAGCTCCCCCACCAGCTCCTCCCGGCCCTTGCCCAGCGGCGCGGCCAGGTCCTCCGCCACCCGCAGGATGAGCTGGGCGTGGCCGACCTCGTCCTGGACCTTGGCCATCAGGCTCAGCTTGCGCGCGAGCGTGGGTGCGCGCGGCACCCATTCCTTCTCGGGCAGGGCGCCCATCAGCTCCGACAGGGCGTGCATCTGCATGAACCTGATCATGGTGGTGCGGTACTCCTCCGGCATCCAGTCGGTCGCCTCGACCTTGCCGCCGCCCTCGACGTGGGCCAGGAACTCGGCCCGCCGCTCGTCCGTGCGGTCCACCGCTATCCCTCCTGTTGGGCCCCTGCCGTCCGTGCACACCCCGGCAGGCGCTCACTCATATATCAAGTTTATTCTCACTACTCAGAACCGGTCAAGCGCCACTGACCGCCTCCCGGGCCACCGGGCCGCATCAGGGGTGGGCAGGCAGGAAACATGGATTCAGAAGGAGAATCGTATGGAGACTTTCCCCCAGGCAAGTGTACGACCAGCCAATTCCGGGAAGTATGGGATAGACGGAGGGATACCACCATGGCCGAAACCGCAGCCGCCGGCCGGGGCGAGGCGTACTATTCCACCGCCCGCACCCTCGGCACCGGTACGACCAGCACCGTCACGCTGCAGATCTGGCGGTTACTGGACGACTTTCTCGTGCAGCACGGGCGCGCGATGAGCGCTACGGAGCTTTCGGAGGCGACGGGGCTGACGGTCGAGCAGATCGACCAGATCTTCGCCCAGGAGTACTACCAGAAGCACTACGGGTTCCGGCGCTTCAACAGCCTCGAGGAGTGGCGGGCCTGGGCGCTGGAGACCGGCGTTCTCTACAATCCGGAGCTGCACAAGCCCGACCCGGTCCCGGAGGAGGAAGCCCCCGCTCAGGAGGAGGGCGCCGCCGGGGAGAGCGAGGCGTAGGACCCGGCGCAGCGGGCGCAGCCAGAAGAAGACCGCAGGGCAGCTTCCCTGCGGTCTCTTTCTGTCTGCTGTGCGGGTCAGCGGCCCAGCCCGAGGCGGGCCAGGCGGACTGTGTGCGCCGCGGCCCGCCGCAGCAGCTCACCGGCCCGGTCCATCGCCTCCTCGAGGCGCATCGGCCCCGTCGCCGTGCTGAAAAGGGCCGTGACGCCCTCCTCCACGAGCCGGTCCGCGTCGGGCGTCACGGCGCCTGAGAGTACGACGACGGGCACGCCGTGCCGGGCCGCAGCCCGGGCCACGCCGAGCACCACCTTGCCGGACAGCGTCTGCCCGTCGGTTCGCCCCTCGCCCGTGATCACCAGGGAGGCCCCCGGCAGCCGCCGATCCAGGCCGTTAGCGGCCATCACCAGGTCGATGCCGCGCCGCAGCTCCGCCCCCAGGAACGCCATGAGCCCGTACCCGAGACCCCCGGCGGCGCCGGCACCGGGGCTCGCGCGCGGGTCCCGCCCGAGGCTGCGCGCCGCCACGTCCGCCAGGCGGGTGAGGGCCCGGTCCAGCAGGGCGACGTCCTCCGGGCCGGCCCCCTTCTGGGGGCCGTAGACGGCCGAGGCGCCGCGCGGACCCGTCAGGGGGTTGTCCACGTCGCAGGCGACCAGGAGCTCGGCTCGTGCAAGCCGGGGGTCCAGCCCGCGCAGGTCGATCCGCTCCAGCTCCAGCAGCGCCGCGCCGCCCCGACCCACCTCGGTGCCGTCGGCCCGCAGGAACCGGCCGCCCAGCGCCTGCGCCATGCCGACCCCGCCGTCGTTGGTGGCGCTGCCGCCGATGCCGATGATGATGCGCCGCACCCCCACGTCCAGGGCGGCCCGGATCAGCTCGCCGGTGCCGTACGTGGTCGTCACCCGGGGGTTGCGCCGGTCCTCCGGCACCAGCAGCAGGCCGGAGGCCGCCGCCATCTCAATGGCCGCCGTCCGCCCGTCGCCCAGGAGGCCGAAGGCCGCCTCCACCGGGTCTCCCAGGGGTCCGGTGACCTGCGTCCTCACCAGCCGCCCGCCGGTGGCGGCCACCAGGGCGTCCACGGTGCCCTCGCCCCCGTCGGCCATCGGCAGGGCGATCGCGTCGGCGCCGGGGAGCGCGTCCAGCACGCCCTGACGCATGGCCTCGGCAGCGGCGACGGCGGTGAGGCTTCCCTTGAAGGAGTCGGGAGCCAGGATGATCTTCACGCGCGGTCCCTCCCGCAGGCGTTCATCTGCTGCCCACTTCGCCCCCGTCCGCGTTCATTCCTGTACCCGCCGGCCGGAGACAAGCCCTTGACGACAAATCAAATCTGACTGTATTGTGGGAATATATCGGAATCCAGGAAGGGAGGCCGCTGCGTGTTTGACTTCCTGCTGACCGCCGAACAGCGGGCGGTGCGCGACGAAGCCCGGGAGTTCGTGCGGAGCATCGATCCCCAGCTCCTGATCGACATGGACGAGGACAAGGTCCAGTACCCGCGCTCCTTCGTGGAAGAGGCAGCCGCCCGGAACCTGCTGGGGCTGCGCTTCGCGCCCGAGTGGGGCGGTCGCGGGCTCCAGTGGACCACCGAACTCGCGGTGATCGAGGAGATCGGCGTGCTCGGATCGGCCCTGGGGTGCCTCTACTCCCTCCCCTCCATCGTCGGGGAGGCGATTTACCGGTTCGGCACCCCCGACCAGAAGGAGCGCTACCTCCTGCCCACCCTCCAGGGCAAGAAGTTCACGGCGGAGGGCCTGACCGAGCCGCGGGGCGGGTCGGACTTCTTCGGCGCCACCACCACGGCCGTCCGCAAGGGCGACCATTACGTCCTGAACGGCCAGAAGCGGTTCGTAGTGGGGGCCGAGGGCGCCGACTACTTCCTGGTCTACGCCAGGACCGACCCGAACGGGCCGCCCCACGAGTCGATGTCCGTCTTCCTGGTGGACCGGGGGTCGGGCGTGCACGTGGCGCACCTCTACGGCCTGATGGGCGGCCGGGGCGGCGGCGCCGGGCGGGTGGTCTTCAGGGACGTGATCGTGCCCGTGGAGAACCGCATCGGTGAGGAGAACGGCGCCGCGCAGATCTTCTACCAGATGATGGTCCCCGAGCGGCTGACCAGCGCCGCGGGCGCCATCGGCATCGCCAGAGCCGCGCTGGAGGTGGCGGCGGTCTACTCCACCCGGCGGAAGGCGTTCGGCAGGAAGATCAAGGACTTCCAGGGAGTCAACTTCAAGGTGGCGGAGTCCATCACCAAGCTGGATGCGGCCCGGGCCCTGGTCTACGCCGCCGGGGCGGCCGAGGACTCGGGCCAGCCGCCGGAGCTGGTGCGCCGCCTGGTCTCGGAGGCGAAGAAGTTCGCGACCGACGCCGCCTGGGAAGTCACCAACCACGCGATGCAGATCATGGGCGGCATCGGCTACACCAACGTCTTCCCCGTGGAGCGGCTGGTGCGGGAGGCGCGCCTCACGCAGATCTGGACCGGCACCAACGAGATCATGAACCTCGTGATCCAGCACGAGTACTACAAGGAGCTGAAGAACCGGGAGCGCCGGGGCCGCGACGTGGAGCGTGATGCGCGCGGCGCTGCCCTCGAAGAGGAGAAGGTCTACGAATAAGGGGCAGAGGGAGGAACGGAGGATGGGAGAGCTCCTGCACCGGATGCTCGAGCGGAACGCGCGCAAGTACCCTGAGGCCGAGGCGCTGGTAGACCCTGCGGCCGGTGTGCGCTGAACCTGGGCGCAGCTGGACCGCCTGGCGACCCGGGCGGCCGCGGCGCTCCAGGAACGGGGGCTGAGGAAGGGCGACCGGGCCCTCCTCTACATGCCCAACCGGCCGGAGATGGCGGTGGGGCTCTTCGCCGTGTGGAAGCTGGGCGGCGTCGTGGTCCCGGCCAACCCCCGCTTCACCGGCTTCGAGCTGGCCCACCTGCTGCGCGACAGCGAGGCATCCTTGCTGGTCCACGACCCGGCGCTGGCGCCCCAGGTCAGCGAGGCGCTGGGTGCGGAGGGCATTCCGGCCGCTGCGGCGGTGCCTGCGCCTGAGCTGCTGGAGGAGCACGGCCGGGAGCCGGTCCTGCCGGACGACCTGTCGTCCGCGGACCTGGCGGAGCTCATCTACACCTCGGGCACCACAGGGGCGCCGAAGGGGGCGGCGCACACGCATGACTCGGTCTATGCGACGGCCTCGATGTTCGCCTACGAAATGTCGATCCGGCCGGGTGACCGCGTCCTCAACGTGATGCCCATGACCTTCTCGGCGGTGCTCAACCTCACGGTGCTGGGCGCCACCTACGCCGGCGCCACCAACGTCATCGGCAACTACACCCCGCAGCTGATGGCGCAGCTGATCCAGCAGGAGCGCTGCACCCTCGCCTTCGGGGCGCCGGTGGCCTACCTGATGATGCTCAAGCTGCCCAACCTGCACGAGTACGACTTCTCCAGCGTGAAGTCGTGGACCTACGGCGGTGCTCCCATGTCCCGCGAGCAGGTGCTGGCCATGCGGGAGCGGCTGGGGCCCAACCTCTACTGCCTCTACGGCCTCACCGAGGCCGGCCCCAACGGCACCTTCCTGGACCCCGCCGACCACGAGAAGCACGCCGGGTCGGTGGGGCGCCGGGCGACGGTCAACACCGAGATCCGCATCGTGGACGACGAGGGCCGGGACGTGGCCCCCGGTGAGGTGGGCGAGGTCCTGCTGCGCACCACGTCGGCCATGACCGGGTACTGGCGGAACGAGAAGGCCACCCGCGAGACCATCGTGGACGGCTGGATCCGTACCGGCGACCTCGCCCGGCGGGATGAGGAGGGCTTCATCTACATCGTCGACCGGCGGAAGGACATGGTGATCGTGGGCGGGATTAACGTCTATCCCCGGGAGGTCGAGGAGGCGCTCGCGACGCACCCCGGCGTGGAGGAGTGCGCCGTCTTCGGCATCCCCCATCCGGAATGGGGCGAAACCATCGTGGCCGCCTACGTCCCCCGGGGCGGTGCGGAGACGCCGGCCGAGGAGCTGCGCAGCCACTGCGCCGCCCGGCTGGCGGAGTACAAGATCCCCCGCATCTTCGAGCCCGTGCCGGCCCTGCCCCGCAACTCCAACGGCAAGGTGCTGAAGCACGAGCTGCGCAAGCGCTGGCTCTAATTCAGGGCGCCCCCGACGGGGCGCCCTCTTCGCGTCATTGTACCCCCTGCCCGACGAGGCGGTAGGAGTGCCCCATGTAGTCGAGGCGCAGCAGGACGTGGGGCGCCTCCGGGGAGTACCACGCCTGCAGCCGGTCGCCGAGTGCGGCCTGCCACGCCTTGCCTCCGCCGGCCGTGCCTCTGGTGAGGCGCAGCTCAGCAGACTCCACGGCCGGCAGCGAGGTCTTCAACCTGGGATCCCACTTGGAGGGCGACGCAAGCGCCACGGTGTACACATGCTCCTCGGCCAGCCCGGCCAGGGAGATCCGCCACGGCAGCTCCTCGGCCAGCACCGCACCGGCAGGCAGCCCGATTCCCGAGGTGCCCTCCCGGGCGCTGCGGTACACCGTGAGGCGCAGCCCGTCGCCCTCCGGTGCGATCCGGATCTCCTGGTGGAACCCGCCCTCCGCCGGCATCACGCGCTCGATGAGCTCCAGCAGCCGGAGGTCAGACCTGCTCCACCGCATGCTGATCTCCATGGCGACGGCGTCCGACTGGAAGACGGAGTTCTCCCGCTCGACGCGCCACGCCCGGATCTCGGCGCGGCAGTCCACCGCGTAGCTGGCGCTCTGGGGGGTCAGACGGCATTCCATGCTGCCCACGACCTCGTCGGCAACGTTGCGGACCTCGTATCGCCAGACCTCCGGGCGCTCGAAGACGGCGGCCTTCAGCGCCGGCGGCTCCTTCGGCACGGACGGCGCCGCGCCGGGAACGCTCAGGAGGCCGGCCTCGGCCCCCGCCGCGCACAGGTAGAGCACCGCGAACGGGATCAGGGGCCACAGCTCCCCAAGCCGGGCGCGGGCGGGACGCCGCCCGGACGCCTCTTCCCCTGACGGCGCAGGGCTCTGCTGCAGGAAGCGGCGGAAGGCGACGACGCCCAGCACGAGCATGGCCGGCATCATCCCCGCGAGCCAGGGAGCCGGCACCTCCACGCCGAGGGCGGCCAGCAGCGCGACGGTGGCCGGCACGGAGTTCTGCGCCGCGTGGGCCAGCACGCCGGGCAGCAGCGACCCCGTGCGCCAGCGGAGGATCCCCAGGGCGAAGGCAGCCGGCAGCAGGCCGGGCAGGCCCTGGAGCCGCAGGTGGTAGAACGCGAAGAGCAAGGCGGAGACCACCACCGCGGTGCGGGCCCCCCGCAGGGCGTACGCCCGGTAGATGTAGCCCCGGAACAGGACCTCCTCGCAGACCGGCGCGAAGAGCGTGAGGCCCAGGAAGAGGAGAAGGCCGGCGGGCGCGGACCCGGGCTGCGTCAGCCCCGGAGCCTCGTACCCGGTCAGGGCCACCACCACGGCGGTGATTGCCGCCCCCAGCGCCCAGGCGCCGAAACCGATGGGAACGGCCAGCAGCATCTGTTCCGGGCGGGCCGGGCGCCAGGCCACGGCCGCGCGCCAGTCCGCGCCCTCCCGCCGCAGCGCCAGGAGGGTCGGCGCGAGGATGCAGACGAGCTCGGTGAAGATGAGGCCGCTGCCGGCCTCCCGGCTCTGGGCGAATCCCCCCAGCAGAACCACCAGGAGGATGGTACCCAGGAACAGAAGGTTGGCGTTGCGAACCGCGCGCTCCTCGTACATGCCGGCAGGCCCCCTGATACGTGCAGTTATTCCGAGTATAGCTACATCAACACGGTGTGAACATGATGAAAAAGTGTCAGTTGAGCAAAAAAGGACGCTGCGGGGTCGTCCCTGCAGCGTCCTGACCGTTTCACCGGCTCTGAATGAACAGCTGCGTCCAGCCGTTCTCGTAGAAGCCCACACCGATCGTGTCGTAGTCCGGGTTCATGATGTTCCCGCGGTGGCCGGAGCTGTTCATCCAGTCCTTGTGGACCTCCTCCGGGGTGCGCTGGCCCCGGGCGATGTTCTCCGCAGCGCCCCGGTACCGGATGCCGAACCGGGCCATCATCTCGAAGGGGCTGCCGTAGGTGGGGCTCTGGTGGCTGAAGTAGCCCTGGGTCACGAAGTCCTGCGACTTCAGGCGGGCGACCCGGCTCAGGTCGGGGTCGAGCCGCAGGGGCTGCAGGCCCGCCGCCGCCCGCTCGGCGTTGACCAGCTCGGCCACCCGCAGCTCGAACTCGTGGAACTGCCACGCGCCCTGGCCGCTCTGATCCCCGGGACTCGGGCCGTCGCCGGCTCCGGGCCCCGGGCCCCCCTGGTCCCCCGGCTCCGGGTCGCCGCCGGGATGTCCGGCGCTCTGCGCCAGCCGGACCGCACGCGCGAGCATCACGGCGGCCTGCGCCCGCGTGGCGGTCTGCTCCGGGGCGAAGGTGCCGTCGCCCATGCCGCGGATGATCCCGTAGCCGGCGGCCTTCATGATGTACGGGCCGAACGGCGGCTCGTGCGGGTCCACGTCGGAGAACGTGACGGTCGGCGTCGGCGCCGGCGCCGTGCCCAGCTGGGCCTCGGCGGCCCGGGCCAGCATCCGGGCCAGCTCCGCCCGGGTGATCGGCTTGTCGGGGCGGAACCGGCTGCCGAAGTCGCCGCTCCGGATCACGCCCGCCTGCACGGCGCGGGTGACCGGCTCCTCGTACCAGCCTCCCCGGATGTCGGTGAAGGGCACCTTGACCGTTGGATCCGCCTCCAGGCTGAAGGCGCGCAGGATGGCGGTGACCGCCTCCGCCCGGGTGATCTGGTCGTTGGGCCGGAATGCCCCGGTGGCGGCGTCGCCCCGGAAGATGCCGGCCTGGCTCGTGAAGGCGACATCGGCTGCGGCCCAGGCCGGAATCTGGGCCTGGTCCGCGTAGCCCGCCGGCGCCGCGCGGGCCGTCGCGGCGACCAGCACGGCCGCGATCAGGGAGGTGGCCAGGGTACGCAGGTGTGAACGCATCGGCATGAGAGGTCCTCCAAGCGTAGGTGTAAGTTTCTACAATTGCACCTTTAACTTACCATAACGCTTCGGGCGGCCTCAACCGACGGGACAACTTCCCAGCTTCACCGCCCCGACCACATGCGGTCCACCCGACTTTCCGGACCGGAGACCGTCACCCGGTAGACATCGGGGGTGGTCATGCGCTCCCAGTCGGCGAACCCGATCGCCGGGTCGACGGCGCGCAGCAGCAGCGTCGCCAGGCACCCGTGGGTGACCAGGGCAAAGGGAACGCCCTCTGCTGCGGCCAGGGCCGCCTCCACCGCGGCCATCCCCCGGGCCGCGGCCTGCCGGCTCGACTCCCCGCCCGCAAAGCAGAGGTCAGGGTCGGCGAAGGTCTGCGCCAGCTTCTCCCGCCAGTCCGGCAGGGACTCGCCGGCGAGCACCCGCTCCACGAGGCGCTCATCTGTTTCCACCGGCAGCCCCAGCCGACGGGCCAGCGGTTCGGCGGTCTCCACCGCGCGCCGGTACGGGCTGGCGATGATCCGGCGGAGCCCCAGACCGGCCAGCTGCCCGGCCAGCCGTTCCGCCTGGGCCCGCCCCGCTGCGGTGAGCGGCGCACCCGGCGCCTGCCCCTCCGCCTCGCAGTGTCGGATCACATAGAACAGCCCCACGTCGCTCCCCCGCGCGCAGGAGCGGGGCTCACGCCCCGCTCCGGTTCTGTCAGCACGGCTCCAGCCACCACCCGCCCGCGCCAGGCCTGGCCAGGAAGGCGCTGCAGCGTCCGTCCGGCTCCTCGGCCACGACCCTGAACCCCGCAGCACATCCGCTCCCGGTGCCAGAGCGGCGCCGCCTGGGGCGGCGGGCAGCGCCACACCCTGCGGGTCTCCGTCCGCAAACTCGATCTCAACGCCAGACCGGAGCTCTCGCCAGTCAACCGCGTTCGGCCACATGTGCTTCACCCTTTCCCTTCTCGGTGTTGGCAGTACAACACCGGAGAAGGCGGGCCCCGGGCCTAAAGGGGTACCTGCGGGGGCGTCATCGGCCGGCCACCTCGCCATCCGTGTGGTGTGAAGTTCACTTGACCTGTTGCATCGGCGGATCCGAAGTCAAAGAGTTCAACCAATATTGGGTATATCCTGCATATGTACACGCGACAGTATAAAGACGCGGCATCGCCCTCGTCGGCGATGCCGCGTCCGTCTTGTTCCTTCGGCGCAGCCGGCCACGGGCGGGCGGCAGAGGGATGACCGCCAGCGCTGCCACCGGTCCCCCGTACGGCGCCGTGGGACGCTGCTACATCCCCCGCACCAGCAGCAGGATGATCGCGAACGCCGCCACGATGCCCCGGTACCCGGCGAAGACCAGGTAGGTCCCCCGCTGCAGGTACTGCAGCAGCATCGCGATCACCGCGTAGCCGCTCACGGCCGCCGCGGCCACACCGGCGAAGAATGCCGGGGTGAACATCGACGGGTCTGCGTCGGGGATCACCAGCAGGGCGCCGCCCAGGATGATGGGCCAGCCGAGGAGGAACGAGACCTTGGCCGCCGCCTCCCGCTTCAGCCCCAGCGCCAGGGCGGCGGTGATGGTCGCACCGGACCGGGAGACGCCGGGGATCACGGCCAGGGCCTGCGCCAGGCCGATCCAGATCACGTCCACGACCCGGATCTCCTCCAGCGACCGCCGCTTGGGCCCCAGCCGGTCGGCCAGGTAGAGGATGAAGCCCACCGCCGCCAGCAGGATGGCGATGGAGAGGACCGACTGCCGGAAGACCGCCTCCACCACGTCCTCCATCAGGTAGCCGAAGATGGCCCCCGGCACGGTGCCCAGCACGATCCCCCAGGCCAGCTTGCCCGTCGGCGTCCTCGTCCCCTTCGTCAGCCCCTCGACCGCGAGGTGGATCAGGTCCCGCCAGAAGTAGATGGTCACCGCGATCAGGGTGCCCGCGTGCAGCGCCAGGTCGAAGGCCAGGCCCGACGGCGACCAGCCCAGGAACCAGGGCACGAGGATCAGGTGCGCGGAACTGGAGATGGGCAGGAACTCGGCCAGTCCCTGCACGATGCCGAGGACGATGGCCTGAAGAACCGTCACGGAGATCCCTCCACTCTACTCATGCCAAACAGCCCCAGTGTACCACACGGTATGCAGGACAGGAACGGCCAGTCCGCGGCGCCGAGCCGATCCCGCTCTTCGGGCCCAGCGCTAGTCCGCCGCGCCCACCGGAGCCTGGGCTGCGGCCGGACCGGGGCCCCGCAGCGCCTCCGCCAGGAACTGCGATGGCCTGGTGATGACCATCTCGCCCCGCTCCGACCGCACCCGTGCGCCGGTCAGGTAGAGCTCCTCCCGCGCCCGGGTGATAGCCACGTAGCAGAGCCGCCGCTCCTCCTCCAGGTTCCCCTCCTCGAGCGCCCGCTGGTTGGGCAGGATGCCCTGCTCCATCCCCACCACGAAGACCACCGGGTACTCCAGCCCCTTGGCCGAGTGGATCGTCTGCAGGCGCACCACGTCGCCGCCGGACTCCTCGTCCTGCGCCTCGAGCAGGGAGAGGTGGTCCAGGTAGCCGCCGAGGCCGCCTGCGGGGGAGCGCCGCTCGTAGTCGTACATCGCGCTGATCAGGCTGCGCACCACCTCGGCCCGCCGCTCCGACCGGCGCTGGTCCTCCTGCTCCAGGTACTCCAGGTAGCCCGTCTCCTGCAGCAGCGCTTCCGCCGTGGCCGCGAAGCGGCCTGGGCGCCGGTCGAGGGCCGCCTGCGCCCGGATCAGCTGCTCGTGGAGGCGCAGGGCGCCCTCGGCCGCCTGCTCCTGCAGCTGGCCCTCCTCCACCGCCAGGCGGAGCGCCTGGATCAGGTCGACGTCCCGCTGCGCCGCCAGCGCCAGCAGCCGCTGCAGCCCCCGCTCGCCGATGCCCCGGCGGGGGGCGTTCAGCACCCGCTCGAAGTTCACCGAGTCCCGGGGGTTGTAGAGGAGCCGCAGGTAGCCCAGCGACTCCTGGACCTCCCGGCGGTCGTAGAACCGGGGCCCGCCCACGACCTGATACGGGATCCCGGCCTCACGCAGCCGCTCCTCGAACGGCCGGGACTGGATGCTGGTCCGGAACAGGATGGCGAAGTCGCCCCAGCGCCGGCCGGCGGCGACGCCCTGCTGGATGCGGGCCACCACGTCGTGCGCCTCGGCCACGTCGGTCTCCGACTCGAACGCCACCACCGGCCGCCCCTCGGGGGCGGTGGTGAAGAGCCGCTTGGGCCGCTGCCCGGCGTTGTGCGCGATCAGCCGGTTGGCGGCGCGGATGATCGCACCGGTGGAGCGGTAGTTCTGCTCCAGCAGGATGGTCCGCGCCCCGGGGAAGTGGCGCTCGAACTCGAGGATGCAGCGGATGTCGGCGGAGCGCCAGGAGTAGATGGACTGGGCGTCGTCCCCCACCGCCATCACGTTCTGCCGCTCGCCGGTCATCAGCTTCACCATGTGCAGCTGGGCCACGTTGGTGTCCTGGAACTCGTCCACCTGCAGGTAGGCGAAACGCCGCTGCACGTCGGCCCTGACGTCGGGCTGCTCCTGCAGCATGCGGGTGAACAGGTTGATCAGGTCGTCGAAGTCGAGGAGGTTGTTCTTCCGGAGCTTCTCCTCGTAGCGCTGCCAGATCTCCGCGGTGAGGCGGTTGACGTACCGGTCGGTCTCCCGGATCATCTGGCGGACCCGCTCCCAGTCCATCAGCCCGTTGGACGGCTGGCGGTAAAGCAGGGTTTCGGGGTCGGCCATCTCGTTCTTGTACCGGCTGATGCGCCACAGGAAGCTCTCGGGCCGGTTCGCCTTCAGGTCGAAGTTCCGCTCGGCGACGACCTCCTTCAGCAGGGCCAGCTGCACCGTCGGGTCGGCCACGGAGAATGCGGGCGTCCGGCCGCACTGGGGGAAGTGGCCGATGTACTGGCGCAGCAGCACCACGGCCGCCGAGTGGAAGGTGCGGATCATGACGCGCTCGGCCGTCCGGCCCACCAGGGCGACGGCCCGCTCCCGCATCTCCCGGGCGGCCTTGTTGGTGAAGGTGATACAGACGATCGCCTCGGGCGGCACGCCCCGGGCCAGCAGGCAGGCCAGGCGGTGGGTGGCGGTGCGGGTCTTGCCGGCACCGGCGCCGGCGATGACGAGAAGGGGGCCGTCCTGGTGCAGGGCGGCCTCCCGTTGCGCAGGGTTGAGGCTGCTGACGATCGCGTCCAGGCTGGACAATGCGGAACTGCCCCCCGTGGATGAGTTGACCCGGGGCATTGTAGCACCTGCTGAAGGACAGGGGTAGACTTGACATTCCGTTCCCGGCTGTGGAACGGAGCCCACCCGGCCCCTTCTTCCGCGAAGCAGGCGCCCCGCACTCACTGATCCCCGTGGGTCAGCCAGCCGTCGTAGACTCCGTCGAACTGGCGCGCCAGGGCGTCCAGCTCGTCCGAGAGGGCCAGCAGCCGGACCTCGTCCAGCAGCTCGAGGCGCACGACAACCAGCCGCCAGGTGCGGTCGGTGCTTCCGGGGTCGTAGCTCAGGCTCTCCACGCGGAAGCCCCGCTCCGTGAGCGCGGCCGTCAGGCCGTCGATGTCGCCTGCCTCACCCGTGAAGAAGTGCTGCTCCAGCACGAGGGGCTCCCGGGGTGGTCCCCCGTGATCCACCAGGGCGCGGTAGGCGGCCACGGTGGCGGCGTGCCGGGCCGCACGCTCGGCATCGGACTCGGGTCTCACGGCGACCTCCCCCTTCTGACCCAATCAGGTTGCCAGACCGTTGCCCCTCAATTATAACCGCCCCCTGCGCTCGCAGAGGGCGGTTCAACAGAAGATTTGGCCTCAATGAAGGTCCAGCCCGTGGCCCGCCGCGTAGAGGCCGGGAATCGCCACCGGCAGACGGCCCCGGGGCTCCGCCCGGCCGAAGAGCAGCGGGCCGACCCCTTTCAGGTGTGCGTCCCCGTCGCCGTACGCGGCGATGTAGGTTGCGATCTCCGGCACGGCGGTGAGCTCGCGGGGCATGCCCAGCCCCACCACCACCACCGGCCTGCCCCCGGCGACCAGCTCGCCCATCAGGGAGACGTGCTCCGGGTACTCGTGGCCATCGCTCACCGCGTAGACCACAACCGCCGCCTCTGCCGCCATCTGACGGGCGGCAGCCACGGCCAGGGCGGAGGGGCTGCGCTCGAGGGTGATCTCCCGGGTGTTCGGGTGCAGCTCCTTGATGGAGGCGCCGAGCGCGGTCACGACTCCGTCGCCCCGGTCGTGGCGGTTGGCATGGGCGGGGCCGATGACGAGGATCAGGTCGTCGGGATTCGGCGCCAGCGGCAGGTGGGCGTTGCGCACCAGGGTCAGGGCGTCGGCTCCGACGCGGTCCGCCAGCTCCTGGTGTACCGGCGCGCCGATGGGATCGTCTCCGCCGGTGGGGCCGCCTGTGGGCGCGCCCGGGGGCGCGCCCGCCACGATCTGGGCAGTGCGGGTGTGCTCGCCGCCAGCCGCATCAGGCAGGGGCGGGAGAAGCCCGCTCTTCTCCTTCAGCGCCAGCACCCGGGCTGCGGCATCCTCGATGCGGCTCTCCGGGATCCGCCCGTCCCGGACGGCCTGCAGCAGCACGCCGTAGAGCGCGTCCTCCCGTCCGAACGACCCGGGGATCAGCACGACGTCGGCCCCGGCCTGGATGGCCAGCACCAGCCCCTCCTCCACGCCGTAGGTCGCGGTGATCGCCGCCATGCCGTCCATGGCGTCGGTGATCACCACGCCCTCGTAGCCCAGCTCACCCTTCAGCAGGCCGGTCAGCATGTCGGCAGAAAGGCTGGCGGGCCTGCCGTCCTGTGCGACGGCAGGAAAGAGGATATGGCCGGCCATGATGGCGTCGCTGCCCGCCGTGACGGCCGCCCGAAACGGGACCAGCTCCACCTGGTCCAGCCGCTGCCGGTCGTGGGGGATCACCGGCAGGGCGAAGTGGCTGTCCACCTCGGTGTCGCCGTGGCCGGGGAAGTGCTTGGCCGCCGCGCCCACCCCCTCTGCCTGCAGCCCTTGAATGAAGGCCGCCGTGAGCCGCGCCACCAGCCCGGGATCCGCGCCGAAGGACCGGGTGCCGATCACCGGGTTGGCGGGATTATTGTTCACGTCGGCGACGGGGGCCAGGTTCATGTTCACCCCCACGGCCCGCAGTTCCCGCGCCATCGCACGGCCCACCTGCTCGGCGTACTCGGCGGATCCCGTGGCGCCCAGGGCCATGCTGGCGGGCCACTGGGTGAACGGGGGGCCGAACCGCTGCACCAGGCCTCCCTCGTGGTCGACGGCGATCACCAGGCCTGGCGTGGCCCGGTCCCGGGCGGTCGCCGCGCGCTGCAGATCTGCGGTGAGGCGGCGGAGCGTCTCCGGGTCGCTGCCCTGCCGTCCGAAGAAGATGCAGCCGCCCGCCTTTCCCTCGGCCAGCAGCTGCCCGGCCTCCGCCGTCAGCTCGGTACCCGGCAGCCCCACCCAGACGAGCTGCCCCAGCTTTTCCTCCAGCGTCAGGTACTCCAGCCAGTCGCCCACCACCGATTCCGGCGGGGCCGGCTCCCCGCCGGGCTCCTGCCCGGTACCGCCATCTGCGGTGGGCGGCGGCGACGGCTGGGGGCCGGGCGCGCCCCCCCGGCCGCAGCCCCACAGGCCGGTGGTGGCCAGGAGCAAGACGGACAGGGCGCAGCGCAGGAGCTTTGCGGAAAGGCGCACAGGCATGCGGCATTCCCCCTGGATCGAGCCCCAAGTGCAAGTCTGCATCACTTCGCGGCGCACGCCGCCTCCACTTCAGCCGCCAGGCAACCGTCACGTTCGACCCGTCAGCGTTCGTGCCCGACCTTGCGGCGAAACGCCCTGTCCGATAGGTATGGGCAGTCGGCTCAAGCCCTATTCGCCACCTGCCCGCGGGCCGGTCCACACCGCTTGAACTACCGCCAGATCGGTGCTGGCCGGCCGGTTTGGTCTCACCCGCGGATCGGAGAAGCACCCGTGCGACCGGCAACCACCAGCCAGTCCGCCCACCCTGGCGCGGCCACCGCCGGCCTACACCGTGAAGCCGCGCGGGAAGTTGAGCGCCTCCATGAAGACCTCCTCAAAGGCCGGGTGGGTCGCCAGTTCCACGAAGCGGGCGCTGCGGGCCAGTGCCTCGGCCCGCGCCCTGGCCGAACGGGAGAGGAGCACCAGCTTGGCCCCCGCGATGGCCGCGTTGCCCACGGGCCGGATTCGTTCCGGCGGGACGGGCGGCAGAAGGCCGACCGCGACCGCACTCTCCCGGCGCAGGTAGTTGCCGAAGGCACCGGCCAGCAGCACCTCGTCCAGCGCCCCGGCCCCGATGCCGGCCTCCTGCAGCAGCAGGTCGACGCCGGTCCGGATGGCCCCCTTGGCCAGCTGAAGCGCCCGGACGTCCTGCTGCGTGAGCCTCACCGCCGGTGCCAGCTCCACCGCCCGGCCATCCGGAGCGATCCGGTGGGCCGCAGGGCCAGTCGCCGTGAACCGGCCCCGCCAGTCCAGCAGACCGGCCTGCAGGAGGGCCGCGGCGGCGTCCAGCAGCCCCGAGCCGCAGATCCCCCGGACCGTGCCGCCAGGGTCCGGGATCACCGTCACGCTCAGGTCAGTCCCGTCGAACTGCACGGCCTCGATGGCGCCGGGGCCGGCCCGCATCCCCTGGCTGATCTCGCCCCCCTCGAACGCAGGGCCTGCCGGTGCGGAGCAGGCGTAGAGCCGTTCCCCGCGGCGCAGCAGCACCTCGCCGTTGGTGCCCACGTCCACCAGCAGGACCGTGCCGTCGCCCTCATCCAGCCCGGCCGCCAGGGCGGCGCCCACCGCGTCGGCTCCGACGAAACCGGCGATGTTGGGCAGGGCGTACAGCGGCGGGAAGCCGGGGAGGTTGAAGGTCTGCCCCTCCAACAGCGACGGCGTGTACGGTGCGACGGCCAGGTCGTCCACGGGGAGCCCCAGGAAGAGGTGATGCATCGCGGTGTTGCCCACCAGCGTCGCCGCCAAGACCTCGTCCCGGCGGGCACCGGCCTTGCTCAGCAGCCGCTCCAGCAGGCCCAGGGCCGCCTCCCGCACCTGGCGGGTCAGCTCTTCCCGCCGCTCCTCCCCCTGCAGGGCGTGGGCGAGGCGGCTCATCAGGTCGGCGCCGAAGACCGCCTGCGGGTTGGCGACGGCGTGGGCAGCCAGCTCCTCGCCGGTGCGCAGGTCGAGCAGCGCCCCCGCGAGGGTGGTGGTGCCCACGTCCAGGGCAAAGCCCAGCGACCGCCGCGAAGGGCTCAGCGGAGCCCAGGGATCCACGTCCACGGGGCCGCTCAGGCGGCCAAGCCTGGCCTTGCGGGCATCGGCGGCGGCGGCCGGTACCACGGCCACCTCCAGGTCCCCGGCCACCAGCAGCTGGCACGAGAGCCTGTACCCCCGGGCCAGCTCATCCGGCGACAGCTGCTCCCGGTCGGCGCTCGTCGGCTCGGGTGCTCCGCCGTGCACCCGCACCAGGCACTTGCGGCACTGCCCCCTGCCGCCACAGGGGGTCTCGACGAAGATCTCGTTCTGATTGAGCGCGACCGACAGGGGCGTTCCTGCGCGAACGGTGAACGCCCTCCCCGCCGCCTGGATGCGACAGTCCATGCGGTGCCCTCCTTTCCGGCCACGCCCGTTCGTCAAGAAAAACGCGAGATGCGCGGTGACAGCCCGCCGGTCTTCACTCCGTCTGCGCTAACCCTTCTCCATGCCGCCGCCCCGCCGCTCCTTCAGGATCTCCAGGGCCAGCGCCACCGCCTCCTGGGCGTCCCGCCCGTGGCCCCGGGCGCCGATCTGCTCGGCGAAGGCCCGGGTCGTCGCGGCGCCGCCGATCAGCACCGGGCAGTCGAAGCCCTCCCGGGCGAAGAGCTCGATCACCCGCTTCATCTGCGGCATGGTGGTGGTCATGAGGGCGGAGAGGCCCACGATGTCGGCCCCGGCCTTGCGGGCCTCCTCCAGCACGACCTCGTTCTTCACGTCGCGGCCCAGGTCGATCACCCGGAAGCCGTAGTTCTCCAGCAGCACGGCGACGATGTTCTTGCCGATGTCGTGGATGTCGCCCTGCACCGTGGCCAGCACCACCGTGCCGATCTCGGCCTGGCCCACCTTCGCCTTCTGGATCTCCGGCTTCAGCCGGGAGAAGGCCCTCTTCATGGCCTGGGCCGAGAGCATCAGCTGGGGGAGGAAGTAGATCCCCTCGCCGAAGAGCCGGCCCACCTCCTCGATGGCCGGGATCAGGTGCTGGTTCAGCATGGCCATGGGGTCCCGGCCCTCGGCCAGCCCCTGCTCCACCAGGGGCAGGATGGCGTCCCTGTCGCCCTCGAGGACCGCCTCGTAGAGCCTCCGGCCCAGTGCGTCGCCGGCGGGGTCAGGACCGGGCACACCCGCGTCCGGTGCGGGCGCGGTCGCTGCGGCCAACGCCGGCGCAGTCGATGCCGGCGTGCCGTCTGCGACCGGTGTGCCAGCGGTTGCTGGTGTGTCCGCTGCCACCCGCACGCCGTCCGCTGCAGATGTGTCGTCCGCCGCCCTTGCGCCGTCCGCCGCCCTTGCGCCGTCCGCCGCCGACGTGTCGTCCGCTGCCGACGTGCCTTTCGCAGCCGGGATGCCCGCCGCGCCCGGAGAAGCCGCACGGCCTTCGCCTGCGGCGATCTTCAGCGCCTCCTCCACCGTGTGGACCAGCCGCTTGGGCCCCACCTCCTGCATGTAGACCCGGGCGTTCCGGTCCCGGTTGAGGAAGAGCCGCAGGGCGCGGACGGTGTCCATCATCCGCTCCTCCAGCGGGTTCATGATCGCCATGGAAAGCCCCATGGTCACGGCCATGGTCAGGTAGACGGCGTTCAGGAACGGGCGGTTGGGCAGCCCGAAGGAGACGTTGGAGACCCCCAGGGAGGTCCGCACGCCCAGCTCGTCGGTGATCCACTGGATGGCCCGGAGGGTCTCCCGGGCCTCGGCCTGCTGGGCCCCGGCGGTGAGCGCCAGGGGGTCGATGACGACGTCGTGCCGGGGGATGCCGTATGCCTCGGCCGCTGCGACGAGCCGCCGGGCGATCTCCAGCCGCTGTTGGGCAGACGCCGGGATGCCCCGCTCGTCGATGGTCAGCCCCAGCACGGCGGCGCCGTAACGCTTCGCCACCGGCAGCACCGCCTCGGCCCGGCCCTCCTCCAGGGAGAACGAGTTGACCAGGGGCTTGCCGACGCACGCCTTGAGGCCGGCCTCCAGGGCATCGGCGTTGGGCGAGTCCAGGCAGAGGGGCACGTCCACCGCGCCCTGGATCACCCGCACCGCCTGCGCCATCGCGGCCGGTTCGTCGATGAGCGGCACGCCCACGTTGACGTCCAGCACGGCCGCCCCCGCGGCCACCTGCTTCTTCGCCTCGTCCCGCACCCGTGCGAAGGCGCCCTCCTTGATGTCCCGGGTGAGCAGCTTCCGGCCGGTAGGGTTGATGCGCTCGCCGATGACCACCGGCAGGTTCTGCTCCACGAAGAAGAGGGAGCGGGTACGGGAGGCGAGGCCCAGCGTCTCCGAAAGGGGCCCCGGCTGGCCTGTGGGCTTCATCTCCTCCACCGCGGCCCGCAGGCGCCGGATGTGCTCGGGCGTCGTCCCGCAGCACCCGCCGACCAGCGACGCCCCGGCCGCGACCAGCTTCGGCCCGTAGGCGGCGAACTCCTCGGGGCCCATGGGGAAGCGCGTGGTGCCGTCGGGCGTGAGCAGCGGCAGTCCGGCGTTGGGCTGCACCGAGATGGGCACCCGGACGACCCGCGCCATGCGGGCAACGGCGTCCACCAGCAGGTCGGGGCCAACGGAGCAGTTGAAGCCGATCACGTCCGCCCCCAGCGACTGCAGCACCAGACCGGCCGTCTCGGGGTCGGTGCCCGTGAACGCCCGGCCGCTGGGGTCGATGGTGATCTGTGCGATAATCCGGATGGACGGGGCGTGGTCCTTGCACGCCAGCACCGCCGCCCGCAGCTCGTTCAGGTCGGCGATGGTCTCGACGATGATGAAGTCGGGCCGGGCCTCGGCGAAGGCCCGGGCCTGGGCGGCGAACTGGGCGTAGGCCTCGTCGAAGGTCAGCTCGCCCAGGGGCTCCACCAGCGCGCCCAGGGGACCCATCGACCCCGCCACAAGGGCCCGTCCCTCCGCGGCCTCCCGGGCGCAGCGCACCCCGGCCACGGTGATGGCGTGGCACTTGTCGGCGAGGCCGTAGTGGGCGAGCCTCGCCGGGGTGGCGCCGAAGGTGTTGGTCTCGATGATCTGCGCCCCGGCCGCCACGTACTCCCGGTGGACGGCCACCACCGCGTCGGGCCTCTCCAGGTTCCAGAGGTCCGGGCAGGCGCCGGCGGGCAGTCCCCGGGCCTGGAGCATCGTGCCCATCGCACCGTCAAAGACCAGGACCGCACGGCCCAGGAGATCGTCCAGCCTCATCGCATCATGTCCTCCTCTGCATCGCTCGGCGCGCGGGCACGGTGAGTACCCTGCCTGCGGCTCGACGCCGGATCGGCGGGCGGTTGCTACCAGCGGACCGGCGCCGGGGCGGCCGGCAGGTGCCGCTAACGGCCGGGCACTGGGGCGGCAGACAGATGTCGCCAGGGGCTCGGCGCCGGGGCGGTGGACAGCTGTCGCCACGGGCTCGGCGCCGGGGCGGTAGGCAGCTGTCGCCACGGGCTCGGCGCCGGGGCCGTCAGCGCTGCGCGGCGGTCACCCGGTACGCGCAGTCCGCCAGCGTGCACCGGGTGCATCCCGCCGCCGGCAAGTCCCGGCCTCCGTGGGGGAGCCAGCCGATCAGCCCCACCAGGGACTTCTGGGGCACGAGATAGCTGGTGGGGGTACAGGTGAGGCCGATCGCCGGCCCGCCGGCCAGCACCACCAGCGGGCCCTGCTCCTCGATCGGCCAGTCCCCGTATCCGGGGCCGTACAGCGGGGTGAGCCGGGCACCGCCGGTGATCCCCGGGGCAGCCCCGGCATCGGGCCCAGAAACCCCCGGATCCACCGAGCGGGCGTGCCCGGATGGGTCGACACCCGCCGTTTCTCTGTACAGCCTCGCCCGCACCCATTCGGCCAGACCCTTCACCAGCGCCGACCCGGCGGCGTCCACGACCGTGGCGAGGGCGTACTCCTCACGGGCGAAGAGCTGCGCCGTCAGCTCCTCCACCCCGGGGCCGAGCGTGGCCGCCACCAGCGTGACGGCGTCGGCTCCCGCCAGGAGGCGCGCCAGGCTCCGCGAGCGCCAGCCGATGCCCGGCACCCCGGTGCGGACGCGGTCACCCTCCACCGCCACGGCGCAGTAGGCCAGGCTGACGGCGGGAGCGGCGGCCTCCCGGGCCAGGGCGATGCCGCGCGCCAGCAGGGCGAGGTCGCGCGCCGTGACCCTGGTGCGCCCCTCTTGGTAGCGGAGCAGGCGCATCACCTCGGGGAGGGGAGCGGCCAGTTCGGCTGCCCGCGGCCTCAGGATCGCGTGGGAGAGCATGGATGTCGCGACGCCTCCCTTCACCGGTCCGGCGCCTCCTACGCGCCGATCCGGCGGGCCTGGCGCAGCCCCAGCTCGTCCAGGATGTCGAGCACCGCCAGCGCCCGCCTGGCGCTGTTCATCGGGAAGATGTGGACGCCGTGGACGTGCGGGCCGATCTCCGCAAGGAGTTCGGCGACGAGCCGCAGGCCCTCCTCCTCGCCCCGGCCCCGCATGCGGTCGACGGCCCAGTGGGGGATGTGAATGCCCGGCACGTCCCGGTTCATCCGCACGGCGAACTCGTAGCTCTTCAGCGGCAGGATGCCGTAGAGGATCGGGATCTTCACCCGCCCCGCCAGCTTCGCCTGGAACCGTTCGAGCTGGCGCGGGTCG
Source organism: Symbiobacterium terraclitae (assembly GCF_017874315.1). Taxonomy (NCBI): domain Bacteria; kingdom Bacillati; phylum Bacillota; class Clostridia; order Eubacteriales; family Symbiobacteriaceae; genus Symbiobacterium; species Symbiobacterium terraclitae. Next base: position 25,217 of record NZ_JAGGLG010000015.1, read on the forward strand.
TAGATCGGCTGGGTCTGGGCGAAGTGCGCCCCCGCCTCCACCTTCTGCTCCAGCCGGGAGACCTCGGCCTCCAGGTCCGGCGCGGCCGGGTTGCAGGCGCAGCCGATGGCGAAGTCGGTGGCCTGGTCCAGGTCGCCGCCGGACGCCGTCTTCCCCCGGTTGAGCGCGGCGGCCAGCCGGATCAGCCCGACGGTATCCACCTCGAAGACCCCGCGCGCCCCGGGGTGGTCGCCCTGTTCGGGGTTGTCCCCCCGCAGGGCCAGGATGTTCCGGACCCCCAGCCCCGCCGCCCCGAGCAGTTCCGCCTGCAGCCCGATCACGTTGCGGTCGCGGGTGGTGAGGTGGAAGATCGCCTCCACCTGACCGTCCCGTTGCAGCAGATGCGCCAGGGTGATGGGGCTCATCCGGACGTTGGCCATCGGGCAGTCGGCCACGTTCACCGCATCCACCCGGTCGGCGAAGCTGCGCACCCGCTCGAGGGTCTTCGTCACGTTCGCCCCCCTGGGCGGGTCGATCTCCACCGTCACGCAGAAGGCGCCCTGCCGCAGCCGGTGCATCAGTCGTGCCATGTGCCCTGCCTCCCCCACTTGCGTCTCCCAAGCCGCTCGCCCACATACACAAAGAACCCTTCGAGAACGAAGGGTTCGCAGACGGCCATCTGCGCACGCTTCATCTCCCGGACGAGACGTCCGCTGGAATTGGCACCGTTCTCCTATCGGAGAGGTTGCCGTGGCTTCACCGGGCCAGTCCCTCCGCCACTCTCGATGAACCGAGCAGGGTATTCATTTATTAGAGGACAGTATAGCAACACCAGGGCGAACGGACAAGACCTATCACAAGAGTGCGGCAAGAAGGTCCAAAGGTTCCTGCGGTTCGCCGTTCACCCGGATCTCGAAGTGCAGGTGTGCGCCGGTCACCTGCCCGGTGGCGCCCACGCGGCCGATGGGTTCGCCGCGGGCCACCAGGTCCCCCTCCTGCACCTCCACCGCCGACAGGTGGGCGTAGACGCTGGCCAGCCGCCCCCCGTGGTCGATGACGACGACCTGGCCGTACGCCGGCAGCGAGGCCACCGCCATCACCTTCCCGTCGAGGCAGGCCACAGCCGCCGCTCCCTCCGGCGCACGGATGTCGATCCCCGCGTGCAGCCGCAGCCGCTTCAGCACCGGGTGCAGGCGGATCCCGTAGTCGGACGTGATCTCGGCGTGGTCCGGTACGGGCCAGGCCGGCTCGCCTTCCGGGGGCGGGGCCGCCGCGTCCTGGCGCTCCCGGATCCATTGGCCGATCTCGCGCGCATCCTGGCCGGGGTCCACGGCGGCCACCGGCCGGCTGCCCCACGCGGCCAGAGAGATGGCGAGGATGAGGAGAGTCACAAGCAAAGGTCTGCGAATCGACATGGCGGGCATCTCCCATGCGAGTTGATACCCCTACCATATCGTGCGGAGCTTAACGCTGTCTCACTTGAAGCTTACGGGTTCCTTAAGGTTTACCGAGGTCGGGTACCGAGCCCAAGCGGGCTGCGCCGTCGGGGTGGTCTCGCACCGGCGCAGCAGGATGCACCCCGGGTTCCGCCTCCAACCGCCTTGCAGTCCCCATCTCCTCATCGTCACTCGGGCAGCGTCGCACCTCATGCATGCAGCAACGGTTCCCACCTAAATATAGGGAAAAACTCCCCCTATTTTCCGGGCATTGTGGGGAATTTCTCCCCATATCCCCCGCCCTTGATACCCCCCGGGAGTATCATCCGCCCAGAAAAACACCCCTGATCAGCACTTCAGGGGCCCTTTTCGCCCTGGTACCGGGCCGAAAACCACCTGCAGAAGGCAAATAGGGGGATCTCCAGTTGGCCCGTCCTACCCCCGGGTCCCTGGCGCCAGTCGCCACCGTGGATACGCCATCACGGGCGGTGGCGGACAAAAAAAACCGTCCGACAGCCTCCGCCCACACCCTTCTTGCTCCAGAGGCTTCTCCTCCCCCATCCGGCCCCTCGCCGCAGGTGCCAGGGCGGCGCCATCACGGGTCGCGGACGACGGGACGGCCGCCGCCGCGGGCCGCAGGCAGAAAGGTGACAGCCCATCAGGCACCGTGCACGTCGGAGCGCGCCGGCGCTGCACCGAACGGCAGACGCACCTCGAACACCGTGCGATCCGTCTCGTTTATCGCCCGCACCGATCCCCCGTGCAGGGTGACGATGTTCTTCACGATGGCCAGCCCCAGGCCGGCGCCGCCGGTCTTGCCCGACCGGGAGCGCTCGCCCCGGTAGAAGCTCTCGAAGATGTGCTCCAACTGGTGCACCGGGATCGGGTTGCCCCGGTTGGCCACGCGGATCAGCACCGACCGGCCGGCCCGGTCCACGTCCAGCTCCAGTTCCACCAGCTTCCCCTCGCGCCCGTAGCGGATTGCATTGGAGATCAGGTTCTCCAGCACCCGGACCAGCAGGTCGGGGTCGGCGTGGATCGTCACGCGCGCCTCCGGCAGCCGGAGGCGGTACTCCATGTCCGCCTGCCGCAGGGCGGGCACGAACTCCTCCGCCACCTGCTCCAGCAGCTCGGCCGGGTTGATGGGCACAGGCCGGAGCACCAGTGCCCCGTGGCTCGTGCGGGTGAACTCGAAGAGCTGGTCGATCAGCCGCTTCAGCTGCCGCGCCTTCTCGTACGCCATGTCGACGTAGTAGCGCAGCTCCACCTCGTCCCTGTACTTGTCCTCGTCGATCAGCTGGAGGTAGCCGAGCACGGAGGTGAGCGGGGTGCGCAGGTCGTGGGAGACGGCGGTGATCAGCTCATACCGGGCCTGCGTCGCCTGCCGCTCCCGCTCCAGCGAGCTCTTGACCTGCCGGCTCATCGCGACCAGGTTCTGCCCCAGGAGCCCCAGCTCGTCCAGGCCGCGGGGCGGCAGCGTTACCTCGAAGTTGCCCCGGGCCACCTCGTCCATCGCCCGGCTCATCGCCTCGATGTAGCGGATGAGCGGCTGGCTGAGCAGGATGTACCAGCCGAAGAAGAGCACGAGGCAGACGAGCAGCATGACGGGCCAGGCGCCGACCGTCGCGGAGAGGAAGCTCAGCAGAGCGCCGAGCGGGGGGAGCACACTCGCCAGCGTCGCGGCGGCGACGAGCAGGAACATGGTCGAGGCGACAGCCAGGGCACCGCTGGCGGCAAAGGTGAGGATGAGGCGCCAGCGCAGGCTCAGACCGGCACTAGTTCTCAATCTTGTAGCCGACCCCCCAGACGGTCCTGATCAGCGTGGGGTGACTGGGGTCGTCCTCCACCTTCTCCCGCAGCCTGCGGATGTGGACCATCACCGTGTTGTTGGCCTGGAAGTAGCGCTCCTTCCACACCCGTTCGAAGATCTCCTCGGAGCTGAAGACCCGGCCCGGATTGCTGGCCAGGAGCAGGAGGATGTCGTACTCGGTGGGCGTCAGGGCCACCTCCCGACCGTCCTTGGTCACCGTGCGGCTCTCCCGGTCGATCTGCAGGCCGCCGACCGCGATCACGTCCGGGCGCCTGGCCGACGCCGGGTTCAGGGCCAGGTAGCGGCGGAGCTGCGCCTTCACCCGGGCCATCAGCTCCAGGGGGTTGAAGGGCTTGGTGAGGTAGTCGTCGGCCCCGGTCTTGAGGCCGAGGATCTTGTCCACGTCCTCGGACTTGGCGCTGAGCATGAGGATCGGCACGTTCCGCTCGCGCCGGATCGCGCGGCAGACCTCCAGCCCGTCCATCCCGGGCATCATGATGTCCAGGATCACCAGGTCGGGCTGCTCCTCAGCCACGATCCGCAGTGCGTCTGCGCCGTTGTCGGCCTTGCGCACCCGATAGCCCTCGCTCAGCAGGTGGATCTCGATCAGGTCCGCGATCGCCTGCTCGTCGTCCACCACCAGAATCAGCGGCTCTGCCATTCGCCCTCACACCCCGCTTCAACCACCGACAGCAATCCCGCGTACCCACCGGCCGGGCGGCCGCATCCCGGCCTCCTGCGCGTCCCGCCGCGCGCCAGTGTAACGCACGGATCTTACGACCACCCTGCGCCAAACCTTACGGCTTCCTTAAGCTGTTCGCCTTCTCCCGGCCCTGCTCCAGCAGCTTCCGGGCCGCGGCGATCGGCTGGTTCTCGATGTAGTACGCCACGGCCGCCTGCCCGAGGCCGTACGTGCCCCAGTAGGCCACGCCGGCGGAAACCAGCGAGCCGCCGCCCGGGACGAGCCACTTGGAGAGGCCCCGGGCGACCTCCCGCAGGGCGAAGCCGGCGCCCACGTTGACGCCGAGCGCCCCGATAAACTCCATGGCGCCCTCCCGGGAGAGCCGTCGCCCCGCCAGGTAGGCGATGCCGGTGACCATCAGCACCTGCATCGCGGTCAGGATCGGCATGTCCGCCAGCGGGATCGGCGTCGCAGCCACGGCGGCGGCGGCCGATGCGGTGGACTGGATCAGCGCGCCCGCGATCTTCATCTGCGCCGACCGGACCCCCGCCACCCGGCCCATGGTGAGCTGCGCCTCGTTGGGGAGAGTCTCCACCAGGTAGGCGACCAGTTCGTCGATGTTCCAGCGGCGGTCCACGACCAGTTCGCCGTCCCGGTAGCGCATGTAGGCAGAGGTGGCGAACACCCGCACCGGCTGCTCCAGCGAGAGCGCCATCCGCTCGGCCAGCTTCTCCTTGGCCAGTGCGATGTTGGCCTGCTTCTCCGGGTCGTCGTACGGGGGCGTGGCCACATCGGCCGGGCTCAGCAGGTCGACCTGCGTCAGGACGCCGATCACCGGCGGCCTCGTGCGGTGCCGCCGCGCGATGGCGTCGCGCAGCGCCGCGACCTGCGCCAGGTCCTCGTGGATCCACACGTCGACGTCGGCCGCCTTGATGACGAAGAGGATCGCGTCCGGGCAACGGTCGCGCACCGCCTTCAGGTTGGCGGCGACCGCCTCCTCGTCCTCCGCCCCCTCCGGCCTCCCGCCCTCGCCCAGCCCGCGGGTGTCCAGCACCTCCAGCGCACCGCCGGACCCCTCGTACTGGTACCAGGTGCCCGCCGGCGTGGTAGCCAGCACCGCCCCGGTCTCGGCCCGGGGCTCGCCGAAGATGGCGTTGACCAGGCTCGACTTGCCCGATCCCCGCCGACCCACCAGGGCGATGCGGGCCGGCCGGGCGTTGATGATATAGCTTTCGATCACAGCCAGTTCAGGCTCCAGGCGGCTCAGGACCACCTGGGGAACGTGGCTGCGGATGAACTGCACGACCTCCTTCAGTCGCGTGCGGTCGATCTCTTTCATCAGGGGCCTCCTCATTGCTGCGGTCTCTGCGTCATCCCGGATAGTTCTTGCATAGTGCGAATTTCCCTGCCCGCCCGAAAGGAAGGGGGCCAGGCTACTCGGCCTGGCCCAGAATCTCGTCGATCTCCTTCAGGTCCTCGGCGGAGAGCTTCATCCCCGAGGCCTTCACGTTCTCCTCCACCTGCTCGGGGCGGGTGGCACCGATCAGGGCCGAGGTCACCTCCGGCCGGCGCAGGACCCAGGCGATGGCCAGCTGGGCCATGGTGAGCCCGTTGCGCTCGGCGATGGGGCGCAGCTGCTGGATGCGCTCCAGCAACTCGTCGTCGCTCAGGTAGCGCTGGACGAACTTGCCGTACTTGGGGTCGGCGCCCCGGCTGCCCTCGGGCTGCGGCATGCCAGGCTTGTACTTGCCGGTCAGCACGCCCTGCGCCAGCGGCGAGTAGACGATCTGCCCGATGCCCTCGCGCTCGCAGATCGGCATGATCTCCTTCTCGATGTACCGGTCCAGCATGTTGTAGACGGGCTGGCTCGCCACCGGGCGGCGCAGGTTCCGCTTGTCCACGATGGCGGCGGCGTTCTCGAACTGGGCGGCCGTCCACTGGGAGAAGCCGTAGTAGAGGATCTTCCCCTGGGCCACCAGGTCGTCGAACGCCCGCAGGGTCTCCTCCAGGTCGGTAGCGGGATCGTAACGGTGCGCATAGTATATGTCGATATAGTCGAGCTTCATCGCCTTGAGGCTCATCTCCACCCGCTCGATCAGGTGCTTGCGGGACAGCCCCTGGTCATAAGTGGACGGCCCCACCTGCCAGAACACCTTGGAGGTGACGGTGTAGGTGTGGCGGGGAAACTCCCGAAGCGCCTCGCCCACCACCTCCTCCGCCTGATGAGGCCGCGCGCCGTAGACCACCGCGCAGTCGAAGTGGTTGATGCCGAGCTCATACGCCTTGCGGATGCAGGCCTTGGCGGCATCTGCCTCCACGCGCGAGCCGTAGGTCAGCCAGCTTCCCAGGGAGATCTCGCTCAGCTTCAGGCCGCTCCGTCCGAGTCGACGGTATTCCATGGCTCACCACACCTTTCACAGGATCTCGTCTCACCAACGGCAGTATACCACATTCCCCCAGGCCGAAGGACATACCTGCCCTACAACCTAAATTCACAGACCTCATTGACATTTTGTAGTTGTTCGATCTAATGTGGGAGGGTGAATCGGTCGTTGACGGGGGGTTGTCCATGCACGGGTTGGTTTCTGTCATTGACCAGGTCCTCGACGCGCTGGACCGCGGGCAGATCGAGGTGGCCAATCGGCAGGAACTGCGTGAGGCGCTGCTGGTGCTCCGCAGCATCGCACTGGAGGGTGACGCCGAGGACGGGGGCTCGACGGCTGACCCAGCCGCACCGACGTCCGTCACGCCCTGAACGCCGCGGTCCGGCACCTCAGGGAATGCGAGCCCGACTGAAGGAAGTGAGCGCATGAACCAGTTTAACCGTCAGCACATCGGCAAGCGAATTGCCGCCCTCAGGGCCGCTCACGGCGACTCGCTCAGGCAGGCCGCGGCCCGGACGGGTGTGAGCCATACCACGGTCGGCCGCCTGGAGGCCGGACAGTTCGGGACATCGCTGAACTCCACGCTTCGGAAGATCGCCGAGGGGTATGGCGTCACCGTGGAGTACCTGCTCACCGGGCGGGACCCCCAGCACGACTTCGAGTCGTCCCTGCGCCGCCTGCCGCCCGAGGAGCGAAACCGGCTCTACTTCGCCTCGCCGGTGACCCGGATCCGGATGCTCCTGCAGTTCCTGATGGCCGAGTACCCCGCCGAGTTCCCGCTGGACAGGCTGGCCGCCAGGCTGGGGATGTCGCCCGAATCCCTGCGGAGGCTGGTGGAGGGATGCGACGACCGGCAGTTCACGCCCGAGGAGGTCCGGCGCCTCGGCGAGCAGCTGGCGAAGGTCACCTCGATCCCCCTGCACTGGTTCCTGTCCGGCGACAGCGGCGAACTGGCCGCCGCCATCCCCCCGGAGATGCTGGGTGCGTACGTGCGGCTGATCAAGAAGGCGGCGGAGGCCGGTGTGCGCCCGGACCTGCTGGAGATGGCCATCGATCTGCTCATCCTGAAGCACAGGGAGATGCCGGCCGGAAGCCAGAACGGGCGGCGCGGCGGTTAACGGGATTCACCACGCCGGCGCTGCGGCGGAGGTCGGGACTCATCGGGCCAGCGCCGCGGCGAACTGCTCCCGGGCCGTGGCGAACAGGGGACGGTCGGCCTCCAGGCCGCGCCGGGGCGAGTCGGGGGGCTCCAGCGCCTTCTGCCGCTCGAGGGCGTCCAGGAGCGCGAGGCCGCGCTCGGCCAGGCGGGCGGCCGCCGCCGCGTCACCCGCGGCCCGGGCCCGCCCGATGTACTCCAGGTGGGCCGTCACCGCCGCCGCGTACGCCTCCGTCTCCCACGGCCAGAGCCGCACGTAGTCGGCCCAGGCGGCTGACGCCTCCTCCCAGCGCTCCTGCCGGCCCAGTTCCGACGCTTGCAGCGCCGCGTACCAGGGCTCCCGGGGCCCAAGGGCCCGTGCCCGGTCCAGGGCCCGCAGCCCCTCTTCGCCCCGCCCCGACCGGATGAGCGCAGCCCCCTTGTAGGCGTGGGCCAGGTCGTTCCACGGGGTGAGCGCAACTGCGGCCCCCGCGTGGCGCAGGGCGGCCTCCGGTGAGCCGCGCTCCAGGCTTCGGGCGGCGAGGTCGACCGCCGCATCGCCTGCCCCCAGAAGGAGGCTGCCCGCCAGCGCCAGGCCGGAGAGGGCCACCGTCAGGGCCCTCGGCCAGGTCCATCCCGACACCCAGCCATCGCCCGGCTCCTGTCCGGCGGGCGGCGCCGGCCCCTTACCCGGCCCGGGTTCGCCCGGGCCCCGGACCGGGGCCGAGCCGAGCAGGCCGAACCCGAACCATAGGGGCAGGGCGAAGAGGCCGTAGCTCAGCTCCCAGTCCACGAGCGCGTGCACGGCCAGGACGCCCAGCCCGCCCAGGGCCGCCGCCCGGGCGGGGGGCCAGCTGCGGGCGTGCCGCAGCCCCAGGAGGAACCGGACCGTCAGCAGCGCGACGCCCGCCGCTCCGGCCCAGCCGTAGGCGAGCGCGACGTCCAGCAGCGACGAGTGGACTTCGGCGGCGTAGTACGGGTAGCGGGCCGCCTGCAGGTGCAGGGCGGACCAGGCGCGGTAGCCCGCACCCAGAGGCAGTTTGGCGGCCAGGGCGAGGCCGTCCCGCAGGAAGATCAGCCGTTCTGCCGAGGAAGTGTCGGTCAGGGGCAGCGCCGAGGCACGGCCCAGCAGCCAGCCCCAGCCCGGGGCCAGCACCAGCGCCGGCAGCGCGGTGAGCACCACGGAAAAACGCATTCGCGCTGACCGTTGAAACCGAAGCGCGAGCGCAACCGTCAATAGGGCGAGCAGCAGTATCGGCCAGAGCCGCGCCGCGTCCCGGTCCTGCACGGCCGGCGCGGCCCACAGCGCGGCCGTCAGCCCGACCAGCAGCGCCGGCCAGGCGCGGGGCAGGGCTTCCCGCAGGAGCCGCGGCGCGGCCCAGGCGAGGAAGGCGCCCAGCAGCGCGGCCGCGGCCCACACGCCCCGCGAGCCGGAGAGCAGGGCGCCCAGGGTGGCCCCGAGGGCGAGGAACGCCGCCCGGGGCCGCCCCGCCGCGAGGTCGGGCAGCGCCCCCGCCAGGCCCAGGAGGCCGGCCATCCCCACGGCGATGGGATAGCCCAGGAACGAGGCCAGCCGGCCCGAATGGTGCGGCGGGGTGAAGGAGATCAGCAGCGCGCCGGAGAAAGCGAGGAGGGCTCCCGTGACCGCCCAGAAGCGGGCGAGGGCAGGCTCGGCCTCGCCGGGGCGGAAGGCCCTGCCGGCGACGAACGCCAGGACCCACCCGGCGGCCAGCACGGGCCCGTGGGCGGCCGCCCCGAGCGCCGCCGGTGCGATGAGCGCGCCGCAGGACCCCGCCGCGAGGAGCAGCAGGGCCAGCCATTCAGAAGGGGCCAGCCGGACGGAGGGCGCCGCCAGGGCCACCAGCGCGGCCAGGGCGACGCCGGCCATCTGCTGGCCGGGTGCGTAGAGGCCGTCCCAGAAGGCGCCCAGCGCCAGGCCTGCCAGGGCCGTGAACCCGACGATCTCTTTTCGCATCATCATACTGAATCACTTCGCCGCAGCACAACGGCGCGCCTGCGCCCGATCAGAAACGGAGGGAGCGGTCTGTACCAGCACACGTCTTACCATGAGCCGGCGGGGCGGCAGGGCGTGGCCCGTTGGCTGCTGCTGGCGGCAGGCCCCGCGGCCCTCGCCCTGGGGCTGATCGTGGGCGTCGCCATCTCCGCTTACGGACCGGCGCAGCCCGCGCCCGGGCCCGGGGCGCAGGCGGAACCGCAGACCGATACGCAGCAGCCCGGCTCCCCCGGCGGGCCGGCCGGTACGGAGACGGTGCAGCCCGGCCTCACCACCACCCCGGAGCCCGCCAGCGTCGCCGACAGCGAATCGGCTCCGCTGCTGCCGCCGCCGGTGGACGACTCCGCCTACGCCACCCCCGCGATCCCGCCGGCGGGCTCCCTGTCCGCGGCCGAGGTAAAGACCCTGGTGGATGCCCGGGCCGTGCTGACGGCGGAGTTCAGCACGTTCAGGACCGCAGGGGCGGCACCCTTCACCGTGGACTACCAGCTGGCCCGCGACATCAACTACGACACCATGCTGGTCGGCATCGTCAAGCTGGCCGAGTACAACAACTGGCTCAGCGCCGTGCGGGACCACGGCGACGAACTGCAGCGCTGGCTCACGGCGGCGGCCCGCCGCGTGCGCAGCGCCGCTGAGGCCGAGGGCTTCGGCCTGAGCTGGGCGATCTTCGAGTTCGTGCCGGACCGTCCCTACGGTTTCATGGCCAGCGAGGTGACGGCGACGCCGAACGGGCGGGGCTACCTGGTCACGCGCCCCCTGGCGGCGGTCACCGACTTCAGCGGACCCACGGTCACCATCGCCGCCCTCCCCGGCACCGGCCCGGTGACCGCGCCGGATCCGACCGCCGTCTACGGCCCGGTCCTCCGGTTCGACCCCACGGACCTCTACCGGCCGCGGGCCGCCACCCCCTGAGGCGGACAAAGCAGGAGAGACGAACACCCGCACCCGGTTCGGGTGCGGGTGTTGTGCTCCACCGCGTGGTCCCCGGCTCATCGCCAGATCCTGACAAGGCAGGATGCGAGCAGATTAGCGCCGAACCACTGTTGGAAGTGCGCATTCGAGGTGATCAAGGTTCAGATGGGTGAGCATCGCGAGGGGCAGTCCGCCCCGAATCAGAAGGCGCGCCGGTTCCGGGTAACCCGGCGAGTCAAGACGCGCGGGACCCCTGCGCGCATCGAGACCCGCGAGGAGCGGGAACTGCGGGAGCTCGCCGAGATGGGCGAGGACGCGGACCGGGGTACCCCCGAGCACGACCGGGAGCTGCGGGCCGGGTGCATGGCGATGGTGCGTGTGGTCGCCCTGTTCTTCGTGGTGATGATCCTGTCGATCATCATCACCTGGGCGACGCGGTAGCCTGCCACTGGAACGGGGAGATCCCACGCTCAGGCGCCTGCGTCCGGCGGAGGACGGCTGGGAGACAGGTGGAGGAGCCCCAAAGGGGGCCCCTCCACCTTCTTCGTGTGCGGCAGGCCGCACGCTTACTCCTCTTCCTTCAGCCAGCGGGCCACGTCCTTGGCGTGGTAGGTGATGATGATGTCGGCGCCCGCCCGCTTGAAGCCGGCCATCGTCTCCATCACGATGCGCCGCTCGTCGATCAGCCCCTGGGCCGCCGCCGCCTTCACCATGGCGAACTCGCCGGAGACGTTGTAGCAGGCGACCGGCAGGTTGAAGGCCTCCCGCACCCGGTAGATGACGTCCATGTAGGCCAGGGCCGGCTTGACCATCACGATGTCGGCGCCCTCCAGGACGTCCAGCTCCACCTCGCGCAGCGCCTCCCGGGCGTTGGGCGGGTCCATCTGGTAGGAGCGCCGGTCGCCGAAGGCCGGTGCCGAGTCGGCCGCGGCCCGGAACGGGCCGTAGTAGGCCGAGGCGTACTTGGCCGAGTAGGCCATGATCGGCACGTCCTGGAAGCCGTGCTCGTCCAGGGCGGCCCGGATCGCCGCCACCCGCCCGTCCATCATGTCAGACGGGGCGACCATGTCGGCCCCCGCCTCGGCGTGGGAGAGGGCCGTGCGGGCCAGCAGGCCCAGGGTCGGGTCGTTGTCGACGGTCTCGCCCTTGACGATGCCGCAGTGGCCATGGGAGGTGTACTCGCACAGGCAGACGTCGGTGATGATGTAGGTCTCGGGGAAGCGGGCCTTGATGGACCGGATGGCCTCCTGCACCACGCCGTGGGCGTCGTAGGCCCCGCTGCCCACCTCGTCCTTGGACTCGGGGAGGCCGAAGAGCAGGGCCGACCGGACCCCCAGCTTCAGCATCTCCTCGATCTCGCAGAGGATCGTGTCGGCGGACCAGTGGTAGTTGCCCGGCAGCGACGAGATCTCCCGCTTCACCCCGGTGCCCGGGGCCACGAAGAGCGGGTAGATCAGGTCGTCGCGGGAGACGGCGTGCTCCCGCACCAGGCGGCGGACCGCCTCGTTCCGGCGGAGCCGGCGCGGCCGAACAGTCAGGTTGCTCATGTCAGCGGCCTCCTTGCTCGCAGTCTGACACGATGGCCCGCAGCAGGCCATCCATGGTGTAGATCTCGGCCATGCAGTGAACCGGGAGGCCCCGGGCCTCCGCCGCGGCCGCCGTCTCGGGGCCGATGCAGGCCACCCGGGCCGGGCCGAGCGCCTCGGGTCCCCCCAGCTGATCCAACAGGTTGTGCACGGTGGAGCCGGACGTGAAGGCCACGTAGTGGATGGCGCCGGCCTGCAGCTGCCGGCGGAGCCCCTCCGCGTCGCCCCGCACAGGGACGTTGCGGTAGGCCACCAGGTCGTCCACGACGGCGCCCATCTCGGCCAGCGCGGACGCGAGGGCCGGGTTGGCCAGGTCGCCCCGGGCCATCAGCACCCGGTCGCCCGGCGCCAGGTCGCCGGCCAGCGCCTCGGGGATCGCCCGGCCGACGAAGCTCTGCGGCATCCGGTCCACCCGGATGCCCTCCCGCTCCAGCGCCCGCGCCGTTGCTGTGCCCACGGCCACGACGCCCACGCCGTCCGGCACCCGCCGCCCCGCCCGCGCGAGCCGGGCGGCGAAGCGCGCCGCCCCGTTGGGGCTGGTGATGACCAGCCAGCGATAGCGCTCCAGGCGGGCGATGGCCTCGTCCAAAGGCGCCCAGTCCTGCGGGTCCACGATCTGGATGACGGGGTAGGCGACCGCCTCGCCCCCCAGTTCGGCCACGGCCCGGATGAACCGCTCGGCCTGGTCGCGGGCGCGCAGGACCAGGATCCGCCTGCCCCGCAGAGGCTGTGCGTCACCATCAGCCACGGATCCACCACCTCGCCGTCTCTCTGTGGGCACGTCTCCCCTCGCCGGGTCAGCCGCGCGCGGCGTCCAGGATCTCCCGCCCGCCGTGCTCCAGCAGCCAGTCGGCCACCTCCGCGCCCAGCGACCGGGCGCGCCCGGCGTCGCCCTCGGCGGCATAACGGATGACCCGGGAGCCGTCGGTGGAGGCGATCAGCCCCTCCACCTGCAGGAGCCCGCCGTCAAACACGGCGTACGCCCCGATGGGCACCTGGCACCCGCCCTCCAGCCGGGCCAGGATCGCCCGCTCCGCCATCACCTCCAGGGCGGTGGGCATGTGGTGGATGCGGGAGACGACCTGCCCGATGCGGGCGTCGTCGGCCCGGATCTCGATGCCGAGGGCCCCCTGCCCGGGCGCGGGCAGGCAGAACTCGGGGTCGAGGTACTCGGTGATGCGGTCGCCGAAGCCCGCGCGGTGCAGCCCCGCGGCCGCCATGACCAGGGCGTCCACCTGGCCCTCGGAGAGCTTGCGCAGCCGGGTGTCCACGTTGCCCCGGATCGGCACGTACTCCAGGTCCGGCCGCTGTGCGCGCAGCTGCGCCACGCGGCGCAGGCTCGAGGTGCCCACCCTCGCGCCCGCAGGCAGGTCGGCGAAGGCGGTGCCGTCGCGGGTGATCACCACGTCGCGGGGATCCTCCCGCTCCGCGACGCAGCCCAGCACCAGCCCGTCGGGCAGCTCGGAGGGCAGGTCCTTCAGGCTGTGCACGGCCAGGTCGGCGCGCCCGTCCAGCAGCGCGGCCTCCAGCTCCTTGGTGAAGAGCCCCTTGTCGCCGATCTGCGACAGGGCCCGGTCCAGCACCATATCGCCGACGGTCTTGAACGTCTGCGTCTCGAACGTCAGGTCCGGATTGGCCTCCCGGAGCCGGTCGACCACCCACCCGGTCTGCGTGAGCGCCAGGAGTGAACCGCGGGTCGCGACCCGAATGACATTCACAGGTCCCTCAGCCTCCCCATTGCAGTTCTAGAAGCGGTGCACGCCGGAGGCCATGTTAATGACAAAGTAGTTGACCAGGATCGCCGTGCCCGCGCCCACCATCCACCAGGCCGCCCACCGGCCGCCCCACTGCCGCGCCTTCCGCATCACCAGGTAGCTGCCGTAGGTCAGCCAGAGCAGGAGCGTGAAGAGCACCTTGGGGTCCGCCGGCCAGAAGGTGGACCAGGTGCGCGACGCGAACGTAAGCCCTGCGGTGACGCCCAGCGTCAGCAGGGGGAACCCGATGGCGACCATGCGGCCCGCCGTCTGGTCGAGCCACTCCAGGGAGGGCAGCGCGTGGTAGAGGGGGCTGAACGCTTTGCGGCGCAGGTTGCGGTCCTGCACCAGGTAGAGCGCCCCCGCGACGGAAGCCCCCAGGAGGAAGAGGTAGCCCAGCAGCGTCACCCCGACGTGCCACAGCACCAGCCGCTCGGGATGCGCCCCCAGGTTGGGCGCCTCACCCGGGCGGGGCAGGATGAGCGACATCACCAGCACGGCGGCGATGATCGGGGTGAGGAACGAGCCTGCGGACTGGTTGTGCTTCACGTACTCGACGGTGACATAGGGGGTCAGGAGGAGCCACGCCAGGAGCAGGGAGACCTCGTAAAGGCTATAGACCGGGGCGCGCCCGCTCTCGGCCACCAGCAGCGCCAGCGCGGTCGTGTGGGCGGCCCACGCCGCCCGGGTCGACCAGCGGGCCAGACCCTCGTAGCCCCTGCGGAAGAACAGGGTGAGGTGGGCGACGGCGCCCAGGGTGTACAGGACGGCGGCGCCGCCGGCGACGGGGGTGACCAGGCCGGCGGTCATGGCGCGCTCCCGTTCTCCACCGCCGGCTCGGCCCTGTGCCGCTGCAGGTCGAAGAGGCGGTGCACGGTCTCGATCGCCTGGCTCGCCGATCCCTCGCCCGCCATGCCCTTCAGCTGCTGCGTGGGATCGTTGAGGATCTTGTTGATCAGCGTGACGGTCATCGCGGCGATGACCTCGCGCTGGTGGTCCGTCAGGTCGGGCAGGCGGTTGAAGGTCCGGGCGAGCTCCTGCTCCCGGATGGCGTCGATCTTCTCCCGCAGCATGCGGATCGTCGGCACCACGGCCAGCGAGGCGGCCCACTGCCGGAACCGCTCCAGCTCACCGGCGATGATGCGCTCCACCTTGCGGGCCTCCTGCGCCCGCTCGGCCAGGTTGGCGCTGATCACCGCCTCCAGGTCGTCGATGTCGTAGAGATACGCGCCGGCCACCTGGGCGACCGCCGGGTCGATGTCCCGGGGCACGGCGATGTCGAACAGGAAGATGGGCCGGCCCCGTCGGGCCCGCACGGCCTCCTCCACCTGCTGGCGCGTCACCACGTAGCCGGGCGCCCCGGTGGACGAGATGACCACGTCCACCTCAGAGAGCGCCTCCGGCACCTTGTCCAGCGGGATGGCGCGCCCGCCGATCTCCCGGACGAGGCTCTCGGCCCGGTCCAGGGTGCGGTTGGCCACGATGGGCTCCCGCACGCCGGCGGACAGCAGGTGGCGCAGCGTCAGCTTGGCGGTCTCGCCCGCGCCGATGGCCAGGCACCGCCGCCCCTCCAGGCTGCGGAAGACCTTGCGCGCCAGCTCGACGGCCGCATAGGAGACGCTGACGGCGCTCTGGCCGATGCGCGTCTCCGTCTGGGCCCGCTTGCCCACGGTGATGGCCTGGTGGAAGAGCTGGTGCATCACCTTGCCCACCGTCTGCGCCTGGACGGCGTCGCGGTGGGCGTTGCGCACCTGCCCGAGGATCTGGGTCTCGCCGATGATCATCGAGTCGAGGCCCGCGGCCACGCGGAAGAGGTGCTGCACGGCTTCGAGCCCGTGCCGCCGGTACAGGTAGGGCAGGAGCTGCTCGCGCGTGAGCTCCCGCCCGTGCAGCGCCAGGGCGAGACCGAGGAAGTAGTCCACCAGCGCACCGTCAACGCCGGCCGGGTCATCGACCACCGCATAGACCTCGGAACGGTTGCAGGTGGAAAGCAGGACGCCCTCGCTGATGGGGAGCGCCCTCAGGCGGGTGAGCGCCGCGGTCATGTCGGAGCCGGACACCGCCAGGGCCTCCCGCACCTCAACCGGAGCCGTCTTGTGGTTCAAGCCGAGCATGACGATGTTCACGACGGTCTCTCACTCCGCGCGGTCTGGACTATGGGCGGCTTCCCGGAACGTCAGGTACGCCCTTAGTCCGTTAGTGTAACGGCCTGACCGCGCAATGGTCAAGCCGGAGGGGGGAGCATGCTTTTACCCTATACCATTCGGGAGATTCGTGCTATCCCCATGTCGTACTAAATCGACTAGAACGCGTGGATCATTTCTTACCGTAATGTTACAGGCCACGTGACTGTGCCGCTCGCCCGAACATGCGCCGGCCAATGTAGGGCGCTGCCAGGAACCGTCGGCAGTCCTGGGGCATGGCCAAGGCCCGGTCGCACGGCGGAAAAAGCAGGACCGGGTGGTCCGGCCGGACAAGGCCGGAGACGCCCGGTCCGCTCCCGCGGTCCCACCGTGCAGCCGCCCGGTTGGCTACCGGCCGGCGGGCATGACCTCGTGGTCGACGTGACGCGCGCCCTTGACGGCGCTGATCAGGTTGATGGCGACGCGCGCGCCGTCGCCGGCGGTGATGATGGTGTGGACGCTGGTCCCGGCGCAGGTGCCGGCCGCCCAAAGGCCGGGCACACGGGTCTGGCCCGTGGCATCCACGGCCACCGCCTCCTTCATGCGCGGCTCCTTGGCCTCCACCACCTCGGCGCCGGCCTGACGGGCGAGGTCACACAGGGGTCCCGTGCAGAGGATGACCTGCCTGGCCTCGAACGCCCGGCCGTCCTCGGTCTGCAGCTTGAAGCCGCCGCCTTCGCGCCCGACGGATGTCACCTTGGCGGTGACCAGCTCCGCCCCGGCCCTCGTGGCGTGCTCCTTGCCCAGGTCGACGAGTTCCGGCCCGGAAATGCCCTGCGGGAAGCCCAGGTGGTTGGGAATCCAGGCCCGGCGCGTCATGGACTGGTCCGCGTCCACCAGCAGCGTCTTGAGGCCGGCCCGTGCAGTGAACGTGGCGGCGCTGGCGCCGGCAGGACCGGCGCCCACGATGGCGACATCGTACACCTGTCCCATCTCCTTCTCGGTTCGTGATGCGAAGGGTCCTCACCCATTAGGACGAGCGCTGCCAGGCCGGGGTGATGCCCCGGCGGCGGGCGATTACTCAGGATGTACGTTCAGCGGCTTCTCCATCTGGTGGCGGGTCACCTGGTAGCCCAGGGCGCCGTACAGGCCGCAGGCGGCGCGGTTGCTGGCCGTCACCATCAGGGTGACGGCGTGGCAGCCGAGCACCCCGAGGAAGGCCTCGCCGTGGGCCATGAGGCGGCGGCCGACGCCCCGCCGCCGCATCCGCGGGTGCACATAGATGGCCCGGACCTCCCCCCGCATCAGACCGCGGTAGTCCACCTCGGCCGAGACCCAGATGAAGCCGCAGAGGCCCGCCCGGTCCTCGGCCACGAGGATGGCCTGGCGGGGGTCGGCCGCGGCGACCCGCAGCCGGTCCCGGCTGGCCGCCAGGAACTGCGGGTCCGCCTGGAAGCCGGGGAAGTTGCTCTCGTACAGGTCGGGCAGAAACGCCAGGATCAGCCGCACGTCCCCGTCGCCCCGGAGGCGGCGTATCCGCACGTCCGCGGGCGGCGCGGCCTCAGCGGGCGGGCTTGGTTCCCACATGGATGGCCACCGTCCCCAGCATGAGCAACTGGTAGTCTGTCTGGGTAAAGCCGGCCTCCCTGAACATCTCCTCGAGCCTGTCCGGGAAGGGGTAGTTGTCGAGGGAGCGGGAAAGGTAGGTGTACGGCCGGATGCGCGCCTTGCCGCCCGCACGCACCACGAACCAGTCGATCAGCGGGAGGAAGGTCTTCCAGTAGAGGAAGAAGCCCATCCGGATGACCCGGCTGAAGGGCTTGGAGGCCTCCAGGCAGATGAAGCGGCCGCCCGGCTTGAGCACCCGGAAGATCTCGGCGAGGGTCTTCGGGATGGACGAGACGTTGCGCATCGCCCAGCCCATCGTCACCCCGTCGAAGGTGTTGTCGGGGAACGGCAGGTCCATGGCGTTGCCCACCTGGAGCGTGATCAGGTCGCGGTAAGGCGAGGCTGCCACCCGGCGCCGCCCGACCTCCAGCATCCCCTCCGAGATGTCCACGCCGATCACACGGCCCCCGGGCGCCACCTGTGCGGCGTCCAGCAGGGTGAGGTCGCCCGTGCCGCAGGCCACGTCGAGGATGTGGTCCCCGGGGCGGAAGTGCGTTTGCTTCACGAACTCCCGGTGCCAGCGCTCCCACTGGCCGGCCGACATCACCTGGTTCATCGCGTCGTAGTTCTCCGCGATCCGGTCAAACAGCTCGCGGACGTACTGCTCCTTCTCCTCCGGCGCCGGAGGCTGGTAGCCAGGGGCCATCAGAACGCCTCCCCGATAAATCGCGATCTAGCGCTGCCCCTCCGCCCAGGGGCAGAGGAGCCGCTCCGCAGCGTCCAGCAGCACGTAGAAGCCAAAGCCCATCAGGGCCATCGCCATCACGCCGGCGAACATCATGTCGTAGGCGTGCATCGACCAGGCGTCCCAGACGAAGGAGCCCAGCCCCTCCCGGGTGGCGTAGGTCTCGGCGAAGAAGAGGACGGCGACCGCGGTTCCCGTGGAGAGCCGCAGGGCGGTGAAGATGGCCGGAAGCGTGCCGGGCAGGATGACGTGGCGGTAGATCTGCCACTCGCCGCCGCCCAGCGACTGCACGGACCGGATCAGCCCCCGGGGCACGTTGGCCGCGGCGTCCTTCACCGTAACTAGGATCTGGAAGAAAATCACCAGGGTAATCAGGAAGATCTTGGACTCGTCGCCGATGCCCAGCACGACCATGATCACCGGCAGGAAGACCACCTTGGGCACGGGGTAGGTCAGGTAGACCAGCACCGAGCCGATCGGGCCGCCCGACCGCCCGAGGTAGAGGCCCAGCGGCACGCCCGCGGCCAGGGAGATCACGGTCGAGCAGAAGACGCGGTAAGCGCTGGCGAGGAAGTGCTTCACCAGCGGCCCACCGGGGCCCACGCCCTCGGCGAAGGAGGCCAGCGCCGGGGTCAGCGGGGGGAAGGCGGCGATGTCGAGGCCCCGGGCCAGCGCCTCCCATCCCACGGCGAGGATGGCCAGGGCGATGGCGTAGTGGTACCAGCGATATCTAGGCACCGCCGTTCACCCCCTTCTCGAGGGCGTCGCGCACGCGGTTGACCATCTCGTGGAAGGCCGCGGCCCGCCTGTCGCCCACCGTCGGGTTGCGGAAGAGACCCACGACCTGCCCCGGGCGGGGCGAGAGCACCATGATCTGCTGGCCCAGGTAGACCGCCTCGGTGATCGAGTGGGTCACCAGCACCAGGCTGGTCCTATGCCTGCGCCAGATGGAGAGCAGCAGGTCCTGCATCTCCTCCCGCGTCAGGGCGTCCAGCGCGGAGAACGGCTCGTCCATCAGGAGCAGGTCCGGGCCCAGCGCCAGCGACCGGGCGATCGCCACCCGCTGCTTCTGCCCGCCCGAGAGCTGGTGGGGCCAGCGACCGGCGAGGTCGGCTATGCCCACCTCGCGCAGCGCCTGGTCCGCCGCGTCCGGTTTCATCCCCCGGATGCGCAGGCCAAGCGCCACGTTCTCCCGAACCGTTTTCCAGGGCAGCAGGCCATAATCCTGCAGGATCAGCGCAGTTCCGGGACGGCGGGGCTGAACGGGTGCCCCGTCCACCCGCAGCTGCCCCGCGGTGGACGGCATCAGCCCGGCGATGAGGCTGAGAAGCGTGGTCTTCCCGCAGCCGGAGGGTCCCACCACGGCCAGCGTTTCCCCTTTGGGCAGGCCAAAGGAGACGTCGCGCAGGGCGACCGTCTCCTTGTAAGCATAGCTGATGCTCCGCGCTTCGATCATGAGCGCCCCGTCGGGGCGAGCCGCGCGCTCGCTCGCCCGGGGTCCCTCGGGGCGAACCGCACCGCCGGTCATCGCAGCACCTCCGGGGGCCTCCCCGCGGCGCATCATCGCGCCTGCGGGTAGAGCGTGGTGTTGACGATCTCGTCGTAAGACACCCGCTCCTTGATGTACCCCTTCTCCAGGAGCCACTCGACGACCTCTTCAACCTCCGCCTTGCCCGGGGCCTGGGCCGGCGAGAAGGTGATCACCTGCCAGGAGTCCTTGATCTCCGGCGGCAGGTTGGCCTTGGTGGCCATGAGCTCCTTGAACGCCTCCGGGTCCTGCTTGATGTCGATCACAGCCATGTTGTAGGCGACGAAGAAGCGCTTGATGGCCTCGGCCTTCTCCTTCACCACCTCGTCCCGGAAGACGATGACCGACTGCGAGTAGTTCCGCTTCGCCTTGGCGTCAGTCAGGACCACGGTGCCGCCCTTGTGGACCGCGAGGGAGAGGAGCGGCTCGGGCAGCGTGGCCGCCTGGATGGTGCCGTTCATCAGGCTCTCAAACCGCAGGGGGATCTGCGGGATGGAGATGGTCTTGATCTCCTCGGGCGCGAAGCCATTCTCCAGGAGCAGCTTCTCCGTGACGTAGTGGATGATGGTGTTGGTGGCGATGCCGATCTCGACGCCCTTCAGCTGCTCGGCGGTGGTGATGCCGGAGCCCGGGGCCGAGACGATGGCGAACGGCCCCTCCTCGATGGTCGCCCCCAGGTTGACGGAGGTGATCTGGACCGGCGTGCCGTTGTCGTGCAGCGTCACCGCGCCCATGATGTCCGTCAGGGTGCCGTCGATCTGGCCGCTGGCCAGGGCGGCGTCCCGCTCCGCGGCGGACTTGAAGCTCACCAGCTCCACGTTGACGCCCTGCTGGCGGTAGTAATCCTTGCTCTCGGCCACCCAGAAGGGCAGGCCGTCGATGGTCGCCATCTGCCCGATCTTCAGGCTCCCCACGGCCTCGGGCGAGGCCGGCACGTTGGGCTGCTTGTTGTACGCGTCCTGGGGCTTGGCGCCGCCGCAGCCTGCCAGGAGTCCAAGTACCAGCACGGCCGCCATGATCCGCAAGGTCTTGTACCTCATCGCGTGGTCGTCCTCCAGTTCACAAGTCTCGTCAGTCCGCGCGCCGACCGCGCGGCCCCGCTGTGGGAAAGAGCCGAAATCCTTACCCAATGTAACAATGGACTACGCGGGTGTCAACGAAAGGGCCATCGCCTGTCCGATTCCGGACACGGGCGGGGCATCTGCCAGCCCCAGCTCGGGGTGCCGTCGCGAGCCCGGCACGCCTGCCGGCTCGACCCGGCTCCCGTGTGCCGAGCGGGGTTGGCAACCCGGTCTGCCGGCGAGCGGCGTCCGGATCGGCCAACCCGGCCTGCCGGCGCGATGCGTGCTCGGTCCGATATCCCGGGGGAAGTCTTGTGAACACAAGCATGCCCAGTCAGCTGGGGATGCTCTCCATAGGCGTGCATGCCCCGCCAGTCCGGGCATGCCTCCGCCCCGCCGGTGCTGCGGCATGACGCTTGCAGAGCCCGGCACAGCCCAGCACAGCATCCCGAAAGCGAGACCCACCGCCTGGCCGGGCGGTGGGTGTTTCGACGCGACCCTCACTGAAGCGGCGTGCGCATCAGCTCGGTGAAGTGTTCGACCCCGTGGCGGAGCACCCGAAGTGCCCGGTTGAACACCGGCTTGAAGCCGTCGGCGGGGTCAAAGAGCAGCTCCACCGAAGCCCACACGTTGTCCTCCACCGGGTAGACCTTGACCACCTTGATCTCCGCGTTCACGCGGCACGCCGCCGCCAGCACCCGCTGGCGCTCCTCAGGACTCTCGATCTTCCAGAAGAACGGCAGCACCAGCCGGAAGTACTCGGGATCCTCCTCCGATGCGAAGAGGATGTAGGACAGCCCCTCGACCTTGAAGACGATGTCCCCGTCGTTGTCGTATCTTGGTACGTATCCCTCGTCCTTCAGGAACTCGAAGTACATCTCTGCTTTTGTCACGAGACACTCTCCTCGGGGGTTCTGCCTTGCGTCCTACCCCTCCCCTTCGCCTCGGCCAGTGGGTTCTCCTGCCGGTGCGGGCTAGTGGCAGTGGCAGCCGCCGCCGCCCTCCAGCCCCTCGTCTGTCAGCTTCAGGGTGCCGTTCAGGTAGTCCTGCAGCACGTCGGCAGCCTTGCCGTTGCAGCCCAGGATGTAATCAACGCCCCTGCTCCGGAACAGCTCCCGGGCGTGCGGCGGAATGCCCCAGGCCAGGACCAGGTCGACGCCCTGGTCGGCCAGGAAGAACGGGGGCGGACCGCCGGGCCCGTGACCGGGGTTGGCGACCTCTACCGAGCGTACGACCTGCTTGTCCTCCACGTCTGCGATCAGATAGGTGCGGCAGTGGCCGACATGGGGCGCCACCTGGTCCCCGGCCAGCGGGATGGCAATGCGCATGGATGGATCCTCCTTGAACGAGCTGGTTTGAAAGATAATCTTACCACATAGTCTCTCCACCGCAGGTGACGAAGCTCACAGCCCGACTGTTCTTCCCGGGCACGTCGCACCAAAGCCGCCCACTCCACCTACGTTACGGCTTCGCTGCGCCGTCCAGGTGTGGCGCCCACCGCTGCGCCTGTGCCATCCCCCGCTGCTCAGTCCAGGTGCGGCGCGGCCACCTCCACGCCCGCGGCGGCCAGCGACTCGCGGATCCGGCGGAGCCGCTCCACCGCGCCGTCGTGGTCGCCGTGGACGCAGATCGTGCGGGCCGCCACCGGAACCTCCTCGCCGGTCGCCGCCGTCACGGTCCCCGCGCAGGCCACCTGGCAGGCCTGGGCGGCAGCCTCCCCCGGGTCGCGCAGCACCGATCCCGGCCGGGACCGCGGCAGCAGCGTGCCGTCGGCGGCATACCTGCGGTCGGCGAAGGCCTCCCGCACCACCCGCAGCCCGGCGGCCGCCCCCGCCTCCTCCAGCGCCGACCCCGGCGGGGCGAAGAGGAAAAGCCCCCGGTCGAAGTCCGCGACGGCGGCGGCGATGGCCCGCGCGACGGCAGGATCGACCGCAGCGGTGTTGTAGAGCGCACCGTGGGGCTTCACGTGGCGCAGCGCCACTCCCTCCGTCTTGCAGAAGGCGGCGAGGGCGCCGATCTGGTAGAGCACGTCGCCGTAGATCTCGTCCGGGCTGCAGGCGATCGACCGCCGGCCGAACCCGGCCAGGTCTCGGTAGCCCGGATGCGCGCCGACGGCCACCCCGTGCTTCCGCGCCAACCGGACCGCCCGCCGCATGACCAGCGGGTCGCCGCCGTGGAAGCCGCATGCGATGTTGGCCGAGGAGACCAGGGGCATGATCTCCTCGTCGGCCCCGATGGTGTAGGCGCCAAAGGATTCACCCATATCGCAGTTGAGGTCGATCCGCGTCACCTCGCCACGCTCCTCCCTGATCCGCCCCGGGTCGCTGCGGAGGAGCCCCCGCCGCCCTCCGCTGGAGAGGCCCACGCACCCCGGGCTCCGCTCCCGCGCGCCTGCGCTTCGCTTGCGCGGCCTGTTCCCTCCTGCCGGATCAAGTCTCCCGGTCGAACCCCTTGAACCACGTGCCCTGCGACCGCAGCGTGCCGACGTCGCCCTCGGCCAGCATCCCATACTGGCTCCCCGGCACGGAGAACTCCTCCCGGCTGCCGTCGTCGAACTCGAACGTGACGTAGTACGAGGTGTGGGTGTGATGGTGATCGTCGGTGCCGCTGCTGCTCACGCGCATACGCCGCCCGACGACCCTGGCCCGGCGGCTCAGCAGCGGCTGCTGCAGGTTGTGGGCGGTGCGGATGATCAGGGAGCCGATGCCGAACAGGAAGCCGCCGATGACCAGCATCGGCACGATGGTGAACATCAGGTCGGCCAGGCCGTCGCCAAAGGAAGGTCCGAATGCGGGGTCAATGCGGACGGGGCCGCTGACCGGCACGCCAGACGGGCCGAAGGCGTACGACACAGCCGCTCACTCCCCTATTGCTCCTGCTGACCGTAAGACGCAGCACCCCCGGGCCGTGGTTCGGCGCAGGGCCCGGAGCCGGCAGCTTCGCCGTGGGGAGCGCCCTGACTCGGCCCTTTGTGGTCTGCGGAACCGCCCTTACGGGGCGCTTCCAACCGGCCGCGCCATCAGCCGAGGCAGCTCCGAAGATAGGGGGAGCGTCTCCCCATAATTTTCACGAAATGCAGGGAGGATTTCCCCATATCGTGCGCGGCGGGGGCCCCATCCGGGCCTCTGATTGGCTCAACTGGACGCTGGAGAGGCCTTTTCGACAGGATGTGGCAGGAGTCGATCCGGAGTTGGCTGGCGCCAACTTTACATAGCAAAGAATGTGGGGACAGTTTCCCTGTATCTCGTGAAAACTGCGGGGAGGTTTTCCCCATATTTCCGGCAGTCCATTGTAGGGAAGGTGGCCCCACGTTCTCGTGGCGTGTCTTGGGGACTGGAAGTGCGGCAGCCAGCAGGAATCTCCGGCTGAAGCCCGTGCAGGCGCGGAATCCGAAGACCTGGCGCTGGATCACCCTGATCCGGCGGGCTCATCGGCACCGGCGACGACGGGCCGCGGGCTGCCCGCCTGCCAGCTCGTGGCCCGCAACCGTTCCTACTTCAGCGCCTCCTGCCCGGCGAAGGTCCGCTCCGGCGTAAGCGCCCGGAGCACCGCTTCGTCGGCGGGGGTCAGCCCGCCGGCCACCATCCGGGCGAGCAGCTCGCCCACGCCGGGGCCGAGCATGAAGCCCTGGCCGCACATTCCCACGGCGTAGAGCAGCCCCTCCACCTCAGGTGCCCAGCCGACAATGGGCGAGCCGTCGGGGGTCATCGGGTACATGCCCCGCCAGGTGCGCCGCACCCGCAGGGGGGCGAGCCTGGGCATCAGGTCCAGCAGCCTTGGTGCCACCAGCGGCAGGAAGGTGCTGGTCTCACTGCGGTCGCTCCCCCAGATGGGCGGGTCCGGCGTGATGCAGAAGAGCACCTGCCCGGACTTCTGCTGGTAGAAGTAGAAGTTCGCCGACCCCGGGGCCGGCCGGATGTCCACCACCATCGGCCCCAGGAACCTGGCCACCGGCTCAGTGATGGCCGCCTCATGCAGGTCTGGGATCACCGGCACGTCGCAGCCGGCCATCTGAGCCACGGGCCGGGCCCACGCTCCGGCGGCGTTGACGACCACAGGAGCCGCGTACTCGCCCTTGTCGGTGCGGACGCCCGTCACCCGGCCGCCCGACACGTGAATCGAAAGCGGCTGCTCCCGGAAGCGGAACGCCGCACCGAGACGCTGCGCCTCCCGCCAGAAGGCGTGGATGCTGAGCAGGGGCGAGGCCGAGCCGTCCTCCGGCGAGAAGGTGCCGCCGATCAGGCCGTCGGGGTTCAGGTCGGGCACGATCTCCAGCAGGTCGTCCCGGTCGTACCAGTCGATGTTCAGCCCGTACGACTTCTGCGTGACCAGCAGGTCCTTCAGCAGCCGCTCCTCCCGCGGCGTGTAGGCGACGAACATGTAGCCGCCCTGCAGCCAGCCGATGTCCTCGCCGTGGATCGGCTCCCAGGTGGCGAAGATCTCGAGGCTGCGCATGCAGAGGCGGATCTTGGCCGGGTCCGAGTGCGTCGCCCGGATCCCGCCGATGGCCGCCTTGTTGGAGCCCTGCCCGGGGCTGGCAGCCGGGTCGATCACCAGCACCTTCAGCCCCTGGCCCGCCATCGCCATCGCCGCGGGGGTGCCCACGCTGCCGGACCCGAGGATGATCACGTCGTAGACGTGCCTACGCATCGCTGCGGCCCTCCTTTCCGCCCGTGGACTCCGACGCCGTCCCGGCGCCTCCAGCCTGCTCCCGCACGGCGCCGGCGAACCGCGCCAGTTCCACCTCGACGAAGAGCGGGCGCAGGGTCATGGGCGTGACCTCCTCCGGCCCCACGCCCTCCTCCCGGAGGAGCCGCAGCATCAGCGTGCCGCAGGTCTTGCCGCCGCAGGCGCCCATGCCGGCGCCGGTCACGGCCTTGATCTGGTTCAGGTCCCGGTAGCCCCGCCGGACCAACTCCCGCACCTCGCCCGCCCTCACGCGGTTGCAGCGGCAGAGGATGGCGTCGTCCTGCATCCGCGGCACGTACCGCTCCTCCGGCATCCCTTCCTCTGGCTGCTGGACCCGGATGCCGGCGATGCGGGTGGCGATCGCCTTGGGTGCACGGACCCGCACCAGCAGCGTCCGGTCGTTGGACTCGTGGATGCGCAGGTCCTGCACCACCGCCTCGCCCAGCTCGTGGCCGGTCGTGTCCAGCACGGTGACCATGTCGCCGGTGCGGATGGTGTCCTTCAGGAACTCGTACGGGATGGTCACGGTGGGGAAGTAGGGGTCGCGCCGGAAGTCGACCAGGGTGATGGCCAGGCCGGGGCAGTGGGCGACGCAGCGCTCGCAGCCGCCGCATCGCCGGCCCTGCTCGTTCCGCGGGGTGAACCGCGGCGTCCGGCGGATGTCCCCGGGGTCGATGCGGATCAGCCCGTGAAGGCAGGCGGCGGTGCAGGGGTTGCACGGGATCTCCTGCGTGCAGTGGAAGACCGGGAAGACCCCCTCCTCCGCCTGCGGCGGGCACTCCGGCGTCACGGCGCCAGGCTTGCTCTTGAGGATGCCGGCCATGTGCCGCCACTCCTCCGGCACCTCGTCCACGGGATGCCCCAGGGCCCGGGCCACTTCCCGCCCCGCGATCCGGCCGCTGAAGATGGCAGCCGAGGCCTCGGCAATCTCCTCGGCGTCCCCCGCCACGAAGGCCCGCATGCCGAACGCACGGGCCCGGCGGTAGAGTTCGTCCACCGGGTCCAGCCCGACGGCGATCAGCACCGTGTCGCACGCAAACGTCCGCTCCGTGCCCGGCACCGGCCGGAACTGCTCGTCCACCGCCGCGACGGTGACCGACTCCACCTCGTCCCGGCCGTTCGCGCGCACGATGGTGTGGCGCGTGTAGACGGGCACGCCCATGCGGACCAGCTTGTCCTTGTGGACCTTGTAGCCGCCGCACTCCGCCATGGCCTCCACCAGGCCGACGACGGTGATGCCCGCCTGCAGGGCGTGGTAACCGGCGATCAGGCCGACGTTACCGCCGCCCACGATGAAGAGCCGGCGGGCGGGCCGGATGAGGTCGCGGTTGACCAGGGTCTGGAAGGCGCCTGCGCCGTAGACGCCAGGCAGGGTATTGCCGGGGAAGACCAGGCTCTTCTCCCGGGCGCCGGTGGCCACCAGCAGGACTTCGGGCCTGACCAGCACGTACTCGTCGCCCCGGAGCACGCCCACCTTCCCGTCGCTGAAGACCGCCAGCGCCGTGCTGTTCAGCCAGACCGAGACGGACGGATGGGCGCGCACCTGCTCCTCCAGGAGCGTGGCGATGTCGATGCCCCGGCGCCCCGCCCAGACCGCCTCCACCGAGCCGAAGAAGCGGTGCGTCTGCAGGACCAGCTTGCCACCCAGCCGGTGCTTGTCGTCCACCAACAGGGTCTCGATGCCCAGCCTGCCCAGCTCCGCCGCCGCGGAGAGCCCCGCAGGTCCACCGCCGATGATCAGGACGGGCACGGCGACTTCGCGGATGGTGCCTGCCCTGGGCGGATGCGATGCCCCAGGGGGAAGCTCCGGCAGGCCGTCGAGCGGCTCCACCCGCATCCCGGGCCTGACCCGCACCATGCAGGCTTTCACCGGCCGTCCATCGGCCAGCACGAGGCATTGGGCGCACTGCCCGTTGGCGCAGAAGATGCCCTGGGGCGAGCCGTCCTTGTGGTGGTGGCCGAAGGTGCGGATGCCGTTGGCGAACAGGGCTGCGGCGATGGTCTCCCCCTCGCCGGCCGTGAGCGCCCGGCCCTGCCAGGAGAAGGGCACGGGAGCCCTCGGTGCCGTGGGAAGAATCGGGTGCGAGTCGATGCGGTAGGTCGTCGTCATCGGTGTCCACCGTGCCTCCTTCCAGAATCCGCCTCGTCAAAGCCATCGTAACACCCTGATTTGTGGCACGAAAGCAGGCACTTCGGCCTATTCGCAACGAACCGCCCTGCGGCGGGGCCGCAAGGCGGTCGATACCGTATGGCAGGGACGGCTCACACCGAAAGGCGCCGGATCGCACTTGGGAAGGGTAGGCTGGAGCGGGAATGCATGCCCGAACCCACGGTCAGTGCTCACACAGGGAAAGTCAGCTGTACTGAGCGAAGGCGCGGGTGCTGCAGCAGCTGGTCCAGCTCCTCGACGGAGCGCCGGTCCTCGGGGAGGATGGTCAGCACCCGGTACTCCAGCCCGGCCTCGGCCCGGATCGCCTGCGCCATGTCGTCGGGCACCAGGCGGGCACAGTGCTCCCGGACCCAGGCGTCGGCCGGGATGTCGCCCGCGTCCACGAAGGGGTAGAGGTCGCCGAGGAAGGCGCTCACCACCTCGCGGGCCTCGCGCAGCTGCGCCTCCAGGGCCGCCTTCTGCTCCGGGTCGTCGAGCTGGGCCGCCAGCTGTCGCTCCCGGGCGGCGAAGATCGCAGGCCACTCCTGCTCCAGGAACCGACGGGGCACCAGGTACTGCCCGTTCCACTCCAGCCCCTTCTCGGCCAGGAGCGAGTCCAGGTCGTCCTTGGCCCGGCTGACCACGTCCAGCCGGCAGAGGGTCACGTCCATGGGCCGCAGCCGGACGCCGCCCATGGCCAGCACCCCGAAGTCCTTGGGGTCGAGGCGGCGGCTGCGCCGGGTGCCACGGGCGCTGACGCGCACGAAGGCCCCGAGCCGGGAGAGCTCGGCGCCGACCCGGTAGGCGTCCCGCCGCAGCGCGACCCTGTCCTCCAGGGCCAGCCACTCCTGCGGCGAGAGGCGGCGCGCCGACTCCCACCACGCCAGGACGTCCGCCAGCACCGGGCCGGAATCGTCCAGCACCACCCCGTACTGGCGGGAGCCCTCCAGCCCCTCGGGCGTCAGGGGGCCGCTCCCCAGCACGGCGCTCCCCCCGGCGGCTGCGTAGACGCAGGCGCCGAGGTCGGTCAGCCAGCGCACCTCGCAGCCCGGCAGCCGCTTCAGGCGCTTGAGGGCGGCGAGCTCGACCCGCCCCTCGCCGATGGCCTGGTGCGACAGGTCGGTCAGCACCATCACCTCGCCCCCCTCCCGCTCCAGGTGGGGAAGCAGGGGGCGCAGGGCCTCGAGATGCAGGGCGGGAGAGACGAGCCAGAGCTGCCGCCACGGGCCTTGCACCAGCTCCAGCAGCGCGGTGCGCAGGAATGAGACCGGTCGGCCTGCCATCAGCTCCACCCCTTCTGCGGCTAGGCGCCCGCCGCGCCCGTGGCCCTCCTGGCCCCGTGGTCAGCGGCGCCTTCCAGCAGCGCGCGCATGTTCCTTTCCGCCAGCTGGCAGTACCCCGGGTCCAGATCGACGCCGATCCAGCGCCGGCCCAGCAGTGCGGCCGCCTGGCACGTGGTGCCGCTGCCGTTGAACGGATCCAGCACCAGGTCACCCTTATAAGTGTATAGCTTGATCAGCCGGCTCGGCAACTCCAGGGGGAAGGGCGCAGGGTGGCCCACCTTCCTGGCCGAGACGGTAGGGAACTCCCAGACCGACTTGGTGTAGGTGACGAACTCCTCGGGGACCAGGTCTGTCTCGCCCCGGTGGCCCATGCGCCAGTCGCCCTTGGAGAAGACCAGGATGTACTCGTGCAGGTCGCGCAGGGTGGGGTTGGACGGGCTGCACCAGGAGCCCCAGGCCGTGGACACGCCCACGGAGGCGCCCTTGTTCCAGATGATCTCGCCCCGCATGTTGAAGCCCAGCCGGTTCATCTGCAGCGTGATGTACGCGTGCAGCGGCAGGTAGGGCTTCCTGTCGACCCCGGCGACGTTGATGGCGATGCGGCCGCCGGGCGCCATGACCCGGTAGCACTCGCGCCAGACAGCCTCCAGCATGGCGAGGTACTCGTCCATGGAGAGGCTGTCGTCGTGGGTGGCGTACTTGATCCCCACGTTGTAGGGGGGTGAGGTCACCACCAGGTCCACCACCCCGTCGGGGATGAAGCTCATGTCCCGGGCATCGGCATTGTAGATGCGGTTGGCGTACATGCGTCTGGCCTCCAGTCATCCTCCGACCGCCGCGGTCGGGGCTTACGTGCAATGGCAACGCCTGCAATGGTCATGTTTGGTTTTATTTCGCGCCGGGGCGCGAAAATCCTCCTAACCATTGGCGCGACCTTATTCAATTTGGATTCCATCCCATTGTTACGCGCGCAAGTCCATGTGCGGCACCGCCCCAGGAGAGTATAGGCCGCGGTGCGCGCGAAAAAACCGGCCGGGGGAGCGCTCCCCCGGCCGGAAGGTTCCGTGCGGTTACAGCAGGATCTCGCCGATGTCGCCGTCCTTGATGCCGGCGGCGTTGGCCTCGTCGGTGTCGATGTGCATCTCGAGGGCCATGTCGTCCCGCACCCGGACGATCACGTCGTCGAAGGTGAGCGGGCGGCCGCCGTTGGTCTTCACCCGGACCACCTGGCGGTCGGTGACGCCGTACTTGGCGGCGTCGGCGGGCGTCATGTGGATGTGGCGGGCGGCCACGATCACGCCCTCGGTCAGCTCCACGCGGCCCTTGGGACCCTCGAGGATGACCCCCGGCGTCCCGGCGATGTTGCCGCTCAGGCGCACGACGGCGGGAATCCCCAGGGTGCGGGCGTCGGTGGCGGAGATCTCGACCTGCGAGGCGCCGCGGGCCGGGCCGAGCACCCGGACCTTCGGGAAGGAGCCCTTGGGCCCGATGACCGCCACGGTCTCCTCGGCGGCGAACTGGCCGGGCTGCATCAGTTCCTTCTTCACGGTGAGCTGGTACCCGGGGCCGAAGAGCGCCTCGACGTGCGCCGGGCTGAGGTGTACGTGACGGGCGCTGACGTTGATGATCACGGTACGTGCTTCGGACATGTCGCTTTGTCTACCTCCTGTGAACGCGGCTCCTGCGCTGTTGGGTTCCTGCGCCGGCCCTCAGCCTCTCGGGGTCGGCTGGTCAAACCTTAATGTCATTCGCCTTCACCCGGCTGTTTCCTGCCTCATCAGGTTTCCCCGACGATCAGTTCCTCCACCCGGGCGCTGTGGTCCTTGGGCGCCAGCACGAAGAGGACGTCGCCCGCCAGCAGCTTGGTGTGACCCCGCGGGGCCACCACGCGGCCGTCCCGGTAGATGGCGCTCACGGTGCACAGCTCGGGCAGGGCCAGCTCCGCGAGCCGCATCCCGGTGGCGCGGGAGGACTCGTTCAGCTCCACCTCCAGCATGTCGGCGTTCAGCCGCTCCATCGTCATCAGCTCGAGGCGCACCGGGCGAGGCGGCTCGCCCCTCAACAGCTGGCCGAGCTTGTCCGCCAGCCAGGAGATCGTCGATCCCTGCAGCGTGGCCGAGACCAGCACGACGAAGAAGACCACGTGGAAGATCATCCCGCTGTTGGGCACCCCGGCCACCATCGGATAGGTGCCCAGGATAACGGGCACCGCACCGCGCAGACCCGACCAGGCGAGCACCACGAACTCCCGCAGCGTGAAGCGCTGCCCCAGGGTGCAGAGCCAGACGGCCAGGGGCCGGGCGACGAGGATCTGCCCCGCCGCGATGGCCAGGGCCGGCACCGCAATCGGGCCCATCTGCGACGGGAACACGAGCAGGCCGAGCACGGTGAACATCACGATCTGGGCGAGCCAGGCCATGCCGTCGTGGAAGCGGAAGACCGACTGGCGGTAGGGGATCTCCAGCGTGGCCAGGTAGATGCCCAGGATGTAGACGGCCAGGTAGCCGCTGCCGTTGGCCAGCGACACCAGCGCGAAGACCGTGAACGCCACGCCGGTGAGGAGGATCGGGTACAGGCCGGCCGCCTGGAAGCGGATGCGCGGCAACAGCTTCTTCATGATCCAACCGGCCACCAGGCCCCCGACGACGCCCAGCCCCATCTGCCATACCAGGAAGCCGACGGCCCACAGGGTGGTCGGCGGCCCCTGGGTGATCCACATGATCATGATGGTCGTGAGGAAGATCGCCATCGGGTCGTTCAGGCCCGACTCGGCCTCCAGCGTGTACTTCAGGCGGGCCCTGAGGTCGGACGTGCCAATGACGGCGAAGGTGGCCGCGGCGTCTGTGGACCCGACGATGGCGCCGATCAGGAGGGCCATGGTCCAGTGGATGTCCAGCACCCACCAGGCGATCAGCCCTGTCAGCCCGCTGGTGAGGAGCACCCCGACCGTGGCAAGGATTGAGGAGGGGACGATGACCTTGCGCACGTGCTTCCACTCGGTCTCGAGACCGCCCTGGAAGAGGATCTCCACCAGTGCAATGGTACCGATCAACTGCGCCGCCTCTGCGTTGTCGAAGTAGATCCATCCGGAGATATCGCTGCCCAGGATCATACCCGCCCCGATGAAGAGCACCAGCGCGGGCACACCGATGCGGTCGGCCAGCTGTGAGGCCACCACCCCGATTACGAGTGCTACACCCAGGATGAGTGCAACCATGAACATTGCTGCTTGGTCTATGGCAATCCCTCCTCAGTCAGAATGGCGCAGTATATTAATAGTATGACAGAAAATGGCGGAGAGGGTCAACATAAAACCAAGGCAGGGCCGCCTCCGGCGCCTGCCTCGGACACTTGCAGTGACGTCAACGTTTCAGGGCGGGCACGTAGCGTGCCACGGGGGCTCCCTCTGCATCCGTTCCGAACAGCCGCCACACCGGCTGCAGGTAGACCGTCTCCTCACCGACGCTGCGCACCCAGACGAGGTCCGCCCGTTGGAAGCTGCCCCCACGCTTCTCCGCCAGGGCCAGGGCCTCCTGCTCACTAATATAGTCGGTGTAAGTGGCGTGGGTGGTTACGCCCGACGCGACGTAGGCCTTCGCGCGCACGACCGTGCCGCTGAAGCTGACGCCGATCTCCGTGCGGGCGTTGACGACCGGCCTGCCCTCGACGCGCTCGGTGTACACCACCGTGTAGCCGTCGGCTCCGGCCGTGATGTCGGGCTGGCTGTGAACCGGCAGCAGCGCCTGGTCCAGGAAACGCCGGGCAGCCTGTCCCGCCGCCTGCGCCTCCACCCGCGGTCCGGCCGCCCGGGCAGGGGTCGCGTCGGCGTACTGCACGGTGCCGTCGGTCGTCATCGTCAGCGTCCGCTCGCCCTCGGAGATGGCCCAGCCCTGCTCCGTGCGGCGGCTCTCGCCGCGGAACCCCAGCCGGCCGGCCATCGCCCGGAACTCCGCCTCGCCGGGGCGGGCCGTCAGCCGCATGAGCTGCAGACCGCCCGCCGGGGCGCTGGCCACGGGCGCCTCCAGCGCGGCCGTGACGGCCGCGCCCCGTTCATCGGCCAGCGTGACGGCCGGCAGGTCCGCGGGCAGCGACACCAGGTACGACGTCGGCGGGCCGTTCTCGGAGGGCTGCACGCCCGTGGAAGCCGGATCCCCGGCCGGGGGCGCGGGCTGAGGCTCGGCCACCAGGCCGGTGCCGGGCTGCTGGATGCCGGCGGGCGGCTGCCACAGGCTGAGCCCCAGCGCGAGCGCGGCGACTGCCGCCGCCACGGCGATGCCGGACCCCATGAAGGCCGGGCGCCGGTACCAGGACCGCTGCTGCTTGCGGGCGGCGAGCAGCAGGTCGCGCCGCAGCGCCTCCCTGAACTCGGGCCGGTAGGGCACGGGGCGCTCCAGGCCGCGCGCGAGCCGGCGGGCCGTCGCCTCCAGCGCAAGGCGCTCGGCGCGGTCGGCTGCCTGTTCAGCGATCAGTTCGGTGATGTCTGCATAGCGGCTCATCCTCGCACCCCGCTCTCGCTCAGCTTGCTGCGCAGCGCCCCCAGCGCCCGGAAGAGCAGCGCCTTCACCGCTCCCTCGGTCTTGCCCAGCGCCGCCGCGATGTCCTTCAGCTTCATGTCGCCGGCGAAGCGCATCAGGACCACGTCCTGCTGATCCGGTGACAGCGACCGCACCGCCCGGGCGATCGCCTGCTGGTCATCCAGGGCCAGGGCGGCCTCCTCCGGCGTGTTGCCCGTGGTGGCGATGGGGAAGCCCTCTTCCAGCGGCGCCGTTGGTCGGCGAACCCGGTAGTAATCGATCACCACATTGGACGCAATTCGGTAAAGCCATGCCGCAAACGGCTGTCCGGTGTACCGGTAGCCCCGGATGTTCATAAGCGCCTTCATGAAGGTGTCGGCGGTCAGATCCTCCGCGGCCTGCCGGTCGCCGGTCTTCCGGTAGATGTACGCGTAGATGCGGTCGAAGTGGAGATCGTACAGTTCGCCGAAGGCGCCGGGATCGTCCTTCGCCCGCTCCACCAGCCGTTGCTCGTCGACGTACTCACGGCACTCCTCCGTGCGATGCGTAGGCGGTCCCTCCAATCGGCACCGCACCTTCCGGAAATCATTCCAGTAGAAATAACGGCGCGGATGCAAAAAGGTTACGCGGCCCTCTCACGCCATTTTCGAACCGGCTCCGGCCGGCGGGTCCGCGCAAGTCACCGTGTACAGTATACCAGAGACTCTTTTACATTTCCCCGTTGCTTTGGAGGAACAGGCAGCGGGGTTTGCGCACTCAGCTCTGACCCCGGAACCCGGTGCAGTCGAAGGCGACCCCGGGGCCGAAGAGCCGGCGGAAGCGGTCGATGGTCGCCTCCGACGGCCGGCGGGTGATCACCTCGATCCTGGGCGGCGCCGCGCCCTTTCGGGTGAGCAGGCCGCGCAGCAGGAGGTGCTGCACCGCCAGGTCCGCGGGCGGCAGCGAGTAGCCGATGAAGACGATGCGCTCGGCCCGGCGGACCGCCTCCAGCGCCTGCGCGAAGACGCGGCTGAGCGGTGCGGGCAGGCTGCGCTTCAGCCAGGTGGGCGAGATGACCACCCCCGCCAGGCGCCTGCTGCCGCAGCGGCTGCAGCTGAGGCCGGCGGGGCGCGGCAGGAGGTGCGCCACCTGCTCGCGCACGACCGCGATGTGGTCGCAGGCCGGGCAGTGGGCCCAGTTCAGGGACCCGTGCAGCTTGAGGAGCAGCGGCCCGCTCCCGTCCGCGGGGCCCAGGCCGTAGTCGGGGGTGAGCCCCGCCACCCGGAGGGCGTCGTCCAGCAGCGTGTCGTAGTTGAGCGAGAGCAGCACGTAGCTGCCCGGCGGCCTCCCCGCGAGGGCGCGGGCGAAGCGCGCGTACGGGCCGTCCCCCGGCCGCCGGTCCTGCGCGGCGTCCAGCACGCTGCAGACCAGGTGCTCCAGCGCCTGGCGGACCCGGTAGAGCCGGGGCGGGTCGTAGGCCGGTCCGAGCCCCTGGTCCGCATGCAGCGACCAGTCCACCAGGCTGATCACCTGGTCCAGCGGCGGCAGGTGGTCGAAGGCGGCCGGCCCGTCCACCTGCCGCCCGAAGACCGCGGCCAGGAAGTCCCAAACCGCCTGGACCTGCTCGTCGAAGGGCGGGCCCAGGTCGCGGTAGGCCATGGCGAAGAGGTCCCGGGTGGCCGGAGCGCCCTCGGCCGCAGAGGCGCCGGCGCCGAAGAGGTAGAGGTCCATGCGCATAGTCTGCCCGGCCCGCGGGAATGGCTTCCTACTAGAGATCCCATTTGGAGGTGTTCGCGTTGCCCCGTGCCGGGGAAGCCGTCCGGCGCATCCTGGCCGTGCTCGCCTACGCCGGGGCCCTGCGCCTCCCCGTGGCCGCCTGGCTCCTGCCCGACTGGCTCTACACCCTGCCCTGGGGGCTGCTGCTGGCCGGGGGCCTCTGGGCATGGGCCCGCGGGCGCTCGCCGTTCCTGGCGCACCACGGCCGGGCCGGCCTGCTCTGGACCCTGCAGGTGAGCGGCCTGCTCCTCGCCATCTCCCTCGTGGCCGACCTCTGGTACGCCGCGTGGTTCCACACCGGCGTCCCGCTGCTGAACCGCGCCTGGCACCTGACCTCCGACCTCTACCGCTGGGCCTCCTTCCTCAGCTCGCTGCTGACGGTCCTGGCCATGTACCGGGCGGCAAAAGGGCAGACCGGCGATCCGCTCGGCCTGCCCCTCTAGCTATGCACTCACCGGTTTCACGTGCATCCGGAAGGCCCGGTAGAACGCCGGCGCCGGAATCCCTTCCAGGTAGATCCGGTCCGCCTCCTCCTCGATCCTGCGCACCTTCACGACCTCGCCGGCCCGGATCAGGTGCCTGAGGGTGCCGGTCTTCTCGTCATGAATCTCGAAGTTGCGGACGAGCCGATAGCTTTGACCCACGGTCAGTCGGTCCACTCCTCGGTCCCTCCTCGAGCATAGCGCCAATATGATTACATGTTGTGTATTCTCGATTGGGGCTCAAATTTCCTCGCCGCCGCACCGGTCCCGAGACACGATATGGGGCAGCAGCGCGCTGCGCTGCTGCCCCGGTCTTCTTCGAACACCGCCGCGGTTCGCTACCGCAGCGCGGCCCGCACCAGGTCGGCGACCTCCCACGGCAGGGCGGCCACCTTGACGCCGGCGGCGGTCAGGGCCTCGACCTTCGACTGGTAGGTGCCACGGTTGCCCTCGATGATGGCGCCGGCGTGGCCCATCCGCTTCCCGGGCGGGGCGGACTTGCCGGCCAGGTAGGCCACCACGGGCTTCTTCACGTGCTCCTTGATGTACTCGGCGGCCAGCTCCTCCTGGATGCCGCCGATCTCGCCCACCATGACGATGGCCTCGGTCTCCGGGTCGGCGTTGAAGAGCTCCAGGGCGTCGACGAAGTTGGTGCCGATCACCCGGTCGCCGCCCATGCCGATGACGGTGGTCTGGCCCAGGCCGCTGTTGGAGAGGTTGAAGGCAATCTCGTAGGAAAGGGTGCCCGAGCGGGCCACGATGCCGACGGGACCCGGCTTGTAGATGTGGTTGGGCATGATGCCCATCTTGGCCTTCTTCCCCGGCGAGATGATGCCGAAGGTGTTGGGGCCGATGACCCGCACGCCGTGCTGCCTGGCATAGGCCATGATCTCCATGGTCTCCTGGGTGGGCACGTGCTCGGGGATCAGCACGAGGACCTTGACGCCGGCGTGGATGGCCTCGAAGGCGGCGTCCTTCACGCCGGGCGCCGGCACGAACATGATGGAGGCGTTGGCGCCGGTCTTCTCGACGGCCTCGTGGACGGTGGCGAAGACGGGGACGCCGTGGACCTGCTGGCCAGCCTTGTTGAAGTTGACCCCGCCGACGATGTTGGTGCCGAACGCCAGCATCTGGCCGGTGTGGAACTGTCCCTGGGAACCGGTGATGCCCTGGACGACGACGCGCGTCTGCTCGTTGATGATGACAGCCATGCCTCAGCTACGCCCCCTTGCCGTAAGCTGCTGCCACGACGGCCTTGGCAGCCTCGCCCATCTCGGTGTAGGCCTGAATGCCGGCCTCGGCCAGGATCTCCCGGCCGCGCACGTCGTTGGTGCCGACCATCCGCACCACCAGCGGCACGTCGATGCCCTTGGCCTTCTTCACCTGCACGATCGCCTCGGCCACCAGGTCGCACCGGGTGATGCCGCCGAAGATGTTGACGAAGATGGCCTTGGGCTTGGTGCCCAGGAGCGCGTCAAACGCCTGGGCCGTGGGCTCGACGCCGGAGCCGCCGCCCGCGTCCAGGAAGTTGGCCGGCCGCCCGCCGTAGTAGGCCAGCGTGTCGAGGGTGCCCATCGCCATGCCGGCGCCGTTGGCCATGACGGCGATGTCGCCGTCCAGCTGGACGAAGGCCAGGCCGATGGCGCGCACCTTCTTCTCCAGTTCGGTCCCCTCCTCGACCTTGGGGAACTCGGGGTGGCGGAAGAGGGCGTCGTCCTCCACGTTGAAGCGGCCGTCGGCGGCGATGAGCCGGGTGCCGTTGTCGGTGAGGGCCAGCGGGTTGATCTCCACCAGCTCCGCGTCGTACTTGCGGAAGGCCTGGTACAGCCCGACGAGGATCTTGGTGAACTGCTGGGCCAGGTCGCCGGTGAGGCCGATCTTGCGGGCGATCTCCCGGGCCTGGAACGGCATCAGACCCGTGGCGATGTCCACGTGGGAGAAGACGATCTTGTCGTGGGGCACCGACTCGATCTCGACGCCGCCGTAGGCCGAGGCCATGATCAGCGGCTTCTTGGCCATGCCGTCGAGGGTGATGGAGACGTAGTACTCCTTCTCGATCTTGATCTGCGGGTCGACCAGGACCTTGTCGACGATGTACCCCTTGAGGTTCATCCCCAGGATCTCCGCAGCCCTCGCCCTGGCCTCCTCGGGAGTGTTGGCCAGCTTGATGCCGCCGGCCTTGCCCCGCCCGCCGACGAGAACCTGCGCCTTCACCGCGCACGGCCCGATCTTGCGGGCGGCCTCCTCCGCTTCCTCCGGCGTGGTGCAGACGATGCCGTCGCCGGTGGGAACGCCGTGCTCGGCGAACATCCGCTTGGCCAGGTACTCATAGAGCTTCATCCGTCCACCTCCACATGTTGACAGTCACGCGTCCAACAAGCAGGCTACCCAGCAATTCTATCACAGATCCAATGCTGTTGGGAATCGTTTGGACATCTCATCATGGTACATAAGAACTATTAGGATCAGGGAGGTTCAGGTGCCCGCCCGACCGGCTCCCGGCCGCTGCCCGACGCCTGCTGCCGGTCCGCAGGCACCCGGGCTGCCCGCTTCCATGTCTGCGGCGGACCGCCGCCCGCTGCCGGTGCGGAGCACCGTCATGCCCTCCGCTCTCTAGGATGTCCGGCCCGCGCAAACCTGACCCCGGCGGCGCTCGTGCACCCCCGGGGTCGTCGTTCGCTACTCACTGGCCACGGGCGGCTTCGGCTTCACCATAGCGTCGGGCTTCACCCACTGCGACTGGCCGGCGAAGTACTGGTCGCCGCCGTGGGCGTCGTTGATGCAGATGGCGGGGAAGTCCTTCACCCGCAGGCGGCGGATGGCCTCGGCCCCCAGGTCCTCGTAGGCGACCACCTCGGCGGCCTCGATGGTGCGGGCCAGCAGCGCCCCCGCCCCGCCGGTGGCGACCAGGTAGGCACCGCCGTACTGGACCAGTGCCGCCTTCACCTCGTCGCTCCGGTAGCCCTTGCCGATCACCAGCTTGACGCCCTGCCGGAGCATCTCCGGCGTGTACTTGTCCATGCGGTACGACGTGGTGGGACCCGCCGAGCCGATCACCTGGCCGGGCTTCGGCGGCGTGGGGCCGACGTAGTAGATGACGGCGCCCTCCGGGTTGAAGGGCAGCGGACGCCCTGCGGCCAGGTCCTCCACCATGCGCTTGTGGGCGGCGTCGCGGGCGGTGTAGATCTCGC
This sequence comes from Symbiobacterium terraclitae, assembly GCF_017874315.1. NCBI lineage: Bacteria > Bacillati > Bacillota > Clostridia > Eubacteriales > Symbiobacteriaceae > Symbiobacterium > Symbiobacterium terraclitae. Next base: position 64,040 of record NZ_JAGGLG010000015.1, read on the forward strand.
CGGTGATGATGACCTCGTCGCCCGCCCTGATCTGCCGTGCCTGTTCGGGCGTGATCGGGGTGGTCACGTGAATCCGGGCCATCAGAGCGTCACCTCCTTGTGGCGGTGGCTGTGGCACTCGATGTTGACGGCGACGGGCAGGGCGGTGATGTGGCAGCCCATCACCTCGATGTGCACGGCCAGGGCGGTCACCGTGCCGCCGAGGCCCATCGGGCCGACGCCCAGCTTGTTGATCTCCTCCAGCAGCTCCTGCTCCCGTGCGGCCCAAGCCGGGTTGGGGTTGGGCGTGCCGACGTCGCGCAGCAGCGCCTTCTTGGCCAGGAGCGCGCACTTGTCGAAGTTGCCGCCGATGCCGACGCCGACGATCATGGGCGGGCAGGCGTTGGGCCCGGCCGCAGCCACCGTTTCGACGATGAACTGCTTGGCGCCCTCCCAGCCGGCGGACGGCGGCAGCATCTTCAGCTGGCTCATGTTCTCGGAGCCGCCGCCCTTGGTGTCGACCTTGATCTTCAGCTTGTCGCCCGGGACGATGTCGATGTAGATCATCGCCGGGGTGTTGTCGCGGGTGTTGATGCGCTCGATCGGGTCGTTGAGCATGGACTTGCGCAAGTACCCTTCGGTGTAACCCTTGGCGACGCCACGGTTCACGGCCTCGGTCAGGTCGCCGCCCACCAGGTGCAGGTCCTGCCCGATCTCCAGGAAGACCAGCGCGACGCCCGTGTCCTGGCACATGGGCACCCGCTCGGACTCGGCGATCGTGTAGTTGTCCACGAGCTGCATCAGGACGGTCTGTCCGACTGGGGCCTCTTCCAGCGACTTCGCCTGCGACAGAGCCCGGACCACATCATCCGACAGCTTGAAGTTGGCCTCTTGCACCAGGCGCGCGACGGCATCGGCCACCTGGTCTACGTGCAGTTCCCGCACAGCTTCCTCCTCCTTGGCCGCGCGTATTCCGTTGGCATACACCGGGATGAATTCGGTCTACCCATACTGTAGCAAATCGGTTGACGTAAGTCAGCCCCGAAGTGCTTAAGGTGTGGGTATTTCTATCCGAGCCCCGGCGGGCCGATAGGCTTTAGAATGACTCATACTCGTGGCGGAGCATGGGCTTCAGCCGCTGCGGCGGCTCGACCTCCATGCTGCCCTCCTGCAGCGGGCGGCCGGTCTGGTCGCGGATCACGTACTGAATCTCCACCCGCTGGGTCTCGGGGTAGAGCTTCACGATCTCCATCTCCGCGGTGACCTCGTCTCCGATGCGGGGCGGATGGAGGAGCCGGTAGCTGTGGGCGTGGGTGATGGACCCGAGACCCGGCAGGACCGAGGCCACGGCCCCCATCGCGAAGCCCGCCAGCATGTTCGCCGGCACGATGGGGTGCCCGTAGGTGGTGCGGCCGGCGTAGGTCGCGTCGCCGTAGAGCGGGTTGAGGTCGCCCGACAGGCTCATGTACTGCAGCACATCTTGCTTGCTCACCTTGCGGGAGAAGCTGGCCTTCTGCCCCACGGCCAGCTGGTCGAAGCTCTTCCCCAGTTCGTCCCAGAACAGGCTCATGTGATCACCCCTTCACCGGATTCAAGACTAATAATAACACGCTGAATTGCGGCATGCACCAAGAGTTCTGCGGTCGTGCACGCGTCGTCAGTTACCGGGGGGCAGCCGCCGGCATGCACGCAGCCGGTGCCGCTGGCGCACCAGCAATCGTGCACTCGGCACGCCGGCAACCGTGTTCGACACACCAGCAACCGTGCATCCAGCACACCGGCAACGTGCATCCAGCACACCAGCAACCGTGCATCCAGCACACCGGCAACCGTGCATCCAGCACACCTGCAACGGCGCATCCGGCACGCCGGCAACGGCGCATCCGGCACGATAGGAGCTTGTGCCTCCGGTACACCACGAGTGACGGCGCGGGTGCTCCGCCAACACCATCAGGCGTATTCGCGCGCAAACGGCCGCCCCATACCCGGGAGCGGCCTGTCGCTGGCTGATGATGTCAGGTCATGAACCGAGGAGGTGTACCCAACGGGGCTCGGCGTCAGTTCTCGTAGACCCATATCCTGGTCGCCCGAAACCCATCATCCGGCAGCACCAACCCGACCATGCCCACTGCGGCGCCCGGCCGGAGGGCAGAGAGCCCCTCCTCCACAGGCGAGAGACCGGGAACCCGGATGACCTCCACCGCCGTCGAGAACTCGATGGTTCGCCTTCCCCGGATCGCCTCCACCACGGCCCCATCGCACGAGACCTCTTCCAGCGTGCCCTCGAGCCGGCCGATGTTCACGAAGACCCACTCGCTCCGGGCGAGCAGGCTCCCGTCGGGCTGGGGCGTGCCCCTGGCGTCGACCCAGTCCCCCAGTTCGATGGCCTCAGGAGAAACGTGAAACTCCTTCCAGACCTTCGAATCCGGGGCAAACCGCACTACGCGCACACCTGCCGCGGACTCCAGGGCGATCGCGCCGTCCGTGATCTCCACCACTCTGCCCGAGGCAAAGCCCGGGTCGGATCCCTCGATCACCACTGCATGCTGATCTGCGGTCAGATCCGGCCCGGGGTCGGCTGAAGAACCGCCCGGGGCTGCGACGGCGGTGAAGGCGTCTCCTGCCGGACCGGGCGGACCATACCCGGTCACGTCCCCGTCCGCCGCAGTACAGCCCACTGTCAGGATGAGGGCGGCGACAACCAGCCCCGAAACGATCCTTCCGACCACCTGACCACACCCCCACCATCGGTCTCCCTGCATGCGTCAGTGAGTTCGACGAAGGGCGCAGTGGTGCAGTTCTTCCAAGGGTGCGACGACCGGATCGCCGATGCGTGCATCACTGCGCCGGCGACGCGCCGGCGGCGCGCCGGCGCTGCGGGGCTCCCAGACCTTCGGCCCGCCGGCCGGCGCTGCCGCGCTTCCGTTCCCCGGAGCCCGGCTTCGGGCGACTCGCCCCGTGGGGCATCGCGACTAGCCAGTGCAATCCTCAGCGCTTTCGCCTTCGCACCGTGCCACACCTTCACGTCACCTCCCAGCTGACTTCAGGCCTCTGTACAGCCAAGCAGCTCATGTCGCAAGCGGGGCCACGCCGTCTCACGGCGTGGCCCCGCTGATCTGTACACCAGCTACAGCTTCATCCCGATCGCATTCGCCGCCTTCTGCACGGCGCGGCTGAAGAGCGCCACCCGGTCGTCGGTGAACCGGCTCACCGGGCCCGAGATGGCCAGGGCGGCGACGCAGCGCCCGGCACGGTCGATGATCGGCGCCGCCACCGATGCGACGCCCTCCTCCCGCTCCTCGTGGCTCAGCGCCCAGCCCTGCTCCCGCGCCTGCTTCAGCCGGGCCTCCAAGGCCGCGCGGTCGAATCCGGGCGGCAGTTGCTCGTCCAGGATGCGCTGCCGCTCGACCGGCGAGCACCACGCCAGCAGGATCTTGCCCGACGCGCCCAGGTAAAGCGGAAGCCGCTCGCCGAGGCCGACGACGCGCCGGACCGTCAGCGGCCCCTCGGCGCGCTGCACGCGCACACGCTCGGCGCCGTCCCGCACGTAGAGGCTCACCGTCTCCTGTGCGAGGTCCCGGAGCTGCAGCATCTCACCCAGGGCGATGGTCGGCAGGTCGCCGGAGGAGAGGTAGACCTGCGCCAGTTCCAGCGCCTTCAGCCCCAGATGGTAGCGGCCGGTCGCCTCGTCACGCCGGACGAACCCGCGCGACTCCAGCGCCGCCAGGATGCGGTGCACTGTGGACTTGTACAGCCCCACCTTGGCGGCAATCTGAGTCACGCCCAGGCCGCCCCGCTCGCCGGCGAAGCAGAGCAGGACGTCCAGGGCGCGCTCCACGGACCGGATCGTTTGCGCCTCTTCCCTCAGGCAGCTCCCTCCTTTCTGAGGGAGTGGCCCGAATGCCCGCACGGGGCCAGCCCACCCCGCCGCGCCCGGGCCAACTGCAAGCTTCCGTCGGAGGCGGGTCTCCAGCCCCCCGCCCCTGTGGTCGACCAGCAGTTACCTTGCACCCTCATTCTAGCACAGGATGTTCCGCCAGAGGGAACGGCGTTCCGTATTTTCTGATCGAACAATGTTTGCAGACTGATAGCGAATAGCGATTAACGCACCTGACCGTTACCGCGCAGAACATACTTGTATGTGGTCAGTTCGGCCAGGCCCATCGGCCCCCGGGCGTGCAGCTTCTGCGTAGAGATGCCGATCTCGGCGCCGAAGCCGAACTCGCCGCCGTCGGTGAACCGGGTGGAGGCGTTGTGGTAGACCGCCGCGGCGTTGACGGCACGCAGAAACCGCTCGGCCGCCGCTCCGTCCGCGGTGACGATGGCCTCGGAGTGCTGCGTGCCGTAGCGGGCGATGTGCGCCAGGGCCTCCTCCAGGCCTCCCACCACCTTCACCGCGAGGGTCAGGTCCAGGTACTCCGCCGCCCAGTCCTCCTCCGTGGCCGGCTCCACCATGGCAGCGGCCCCCCTGAGGTACGCCAGGGCTTCGGGGCACGCCCGCAGCCGAACGCCGGCGGCCAGGAGCGCCGGGCCGGCGTCCGCGAGGAAGCGGGCTGCAATCGCCCGGTCCACCAGCAGCGTCTCTGCGGCGTTGCACACCGCCGGGTTGGAGCACTTGGCGTTGAGCACGATCTCCCGGGCCATCGCCAGGTCGGCCGCCTCGTGGACGTAGACGTGGCAGACCCCGGTGCCCGTCTCGATCACCGGCACCCGCGACTGCTCTACCGTGGCCCGGATCAGCCCGGCGCCGCCCCGGGGGATCAGCACGTCCACCAGCCCGCGGGCGTTCATCAGCTCCACCGCCGCCTCCCGGGCTGAGGGCAGTACCTGCACCAGCTCCTCCGGCAGGCCGGCTTGCCGGAGTCCAGCCGCCATCGCCGCCCCCAGGGCCGCGTTGGACCGCGCCGCCTCCTTACCCCCCTTCAGCAGCACGGCGTTGCCCGCCTTCAGGCAGAGGACGGCGGCGTCCACCGTCACGCCCGGGCGCGATTCGTAGATGATGCCGATGACTCCCAGGGGCACCCGCACCCGCTCGATGCGCAGGCCGTTGGGGCGCACCCAGGCCTCGGGCTCGGCGGCCAGCGGGTCGGGCAGCGCCGCCACCGCCCTGACGCCCCGGATGACCCCGGCCAGCTTCGCCTCGTCCAGCCGCAGCCGGGCGATCATCGGCCCGGGCAGCCCCGCGGCCTCCGCCGCCGCCAGGTCCTCCCGGTTGGCCGCCACGATCTCGGCGGCCTTCTCCTCCAGGGTGCGGGCGATCGCCTCCAGCGCGCCGTTCCGCTCGCCGGCGGTCGCCAGCTCCAGCCGCCGCTGCGCCTGCCGGGCGCGCCGGGCCATCCCCCGCACGTCGCTCACCCGCTCATCCATCGTCGCTATCCCTCCCGCACAAATAGCGTGCCTGCCTCCTCGCCGGCCATGATCGACCGCAGGATGCCCGGCCGGTCGCCCTTGGCCAGCACCATCGGGATGCCGTGGGCGGCGCAGATGCGGGCCGCCGCCACCTTGGTCACCATCCCGCCCGTGCCGTTGGCGGAGCCGGCGCCGCCGGCCATGCCGTCCAGGTCGTCGTCCGGCGAGACCACCGACAGCGGCCTGAGCCCCGGGTGGATGTGGGGGTCGGCCGGGTAGAGCCCGTCCACATCGGAGAGCAGGACCAGCAGGTCCGCGCCGATCAGCGCCGCCACCCGGGCCGAGAGCGTGTCGTTGTCGCCCACCCGGATCTCCTCGCTGGTCACCGTGTCGTTCTCGTTGACGATGGGCACGACCCCCCAGGCGAGGAGCCGCTCCATCACCTGCGCCGCCGAGGCCCGGCGGTGCTCGTCCTCCAGGTCCTCCCGGGTGAGCAGCACCTGACCCACCACGAGCCCGTATTCCCCGAACAGGCCCTCGTACCGCTGCATCAGCAGCCCCTGACCCACCGCCGCCAGCGCCTGCTTGGCCGCGACCTCGTGCGGCCGCTCCGCCAGGCCCAGCTTACCCAGGCCGGCCCCCACGGCCCCCGAGGTCACCAGGACAACCTGCCGCCCCTCGAAGTGCAGGTCGGCGATCTGCCGCACCAGCGCCTCCATCCGGCCCAGGTGCAGATGGCCGCCGGGATGGGTCAGGGTCGATGTGCCCACCTTGATGATCACCCTTCTGCACTGCTGCAACCGATCGCGCACGTGAACTGCCTCCCTTGCACGCCTTCGCCCGGATAAAGACAAAAACCCCGTCCATGCCGGACGGGGTTTCCTTCCCGTGGTACCACCAGCCTGAGCCGCAGGACCAGCCTGCGCGCCCACTCATTCGCACAGCGCCCAGCCAGGCGCCCCCGGGGATAACGGGCCGGGCTTCCCGGGACGGCTCGTCGCCGCCGGCTCGGGGATGGGTTCGAAGGCCTCCGCCTGACCGGGCTTGCACCGCCGGGCCCGGCTCTCTACGCAGGGGTGGGCGCTTCTACTGGTTCCCTTCATCGCCTGAGATCGAGATATTGGCCTGATTATAGGAGGGTTCATCCACTGTGTCAACCCCCTGGAAGGCGGCAGCCGCGAGCGCTGCACCGTTGCTCGCCACGCGCTTACCCACCCCTTCACAGCCACCGCCCTGCCCGCCACCGCCTCGACAGCCACTGCCTAGACAGCAACTGCTTGAACAGCCACGGCCTTGACAGCCATGCCTTGACAGGCACTGCCTGGACAGCAACTGCTTCGCCGATCGCGGCCTTGATGACCGCTGCCGCGACAGCCGCCGGTCAGTCTCCGCCTGCCGCCTCCGCCGTCGCTCAGGCTTCCGCGCCGCGGGCGGCCGGCTTCTCCGCCACCGCTCGCTCGCCCGGAACGTCCGAAGCCGGAGCCTCTTCCAGGGTTTCCCGGCCATCAGCAGCCAGCACCTCGACGGCCGGCCGTGCGTCCGCAGCGTCTGCAACCGGCGCGTCCGCCAGGTCTTCCGCACCGTCAGCATCCGGTGCGCGGAAAGCCGCCCACGTGTCAGCAACAAGGGCGCCCCGCGCCTCTGCCAGCGCTTCCGCACCGCCGACAGCCCTCACCCTGTCATCCGCCGGCGCGCCGGCACCGGCCGCCAGCAGCGCCTCGACCTCCGCGCCCTCCAGCCGCTCCCGCTCCAGGAGGGCGGCGGCCAGCCGGTCGAGCGCCGGCCGGCGGGCGTCGAGCAGGCTCCGGGCGATTCCGGCGGCCTGCTCCACCAGGGAGCGCATCGCCCGGTCCACGGCCCGCAGGCTCTCCTCGCCCGGGCCCTGGCCGGCCTCGCTCACCTGCAGCGGCCCGATCTCCGGGTGCATGCCCCAGCGGGTCACCATCTGCCGGGCGAGCTGGGTGGCGCGCTCCAGGTCGTCGGCCGCACCGGCGCTGGGCTCGCCCAGGGCCAGCTCCTCCGCGGCCCGCCCGGCCAGCAGCTCCGCCAGCCGGTCGAGGACCTCCTTCCTGCTATGTACCAGCCGCTCCTCCTCGCCGTCGCGGAAGAGGGTGTGCCCGTAGGCCCGGCCGTAGGGCAGCAGCGTCACCCGCACGAGGCAGCCGGGCCCCCGCACGCAGAGCCCCACGATCGCGTGGCCGGCCTCGTGGTAGGCCACCCGCAGCCGGTCTTCCGCCGCGTAGCGGATCCGCCGCGGCGGCCCGCCGGAGGCCACCCGCTCCAGGGCGAGCGCGATCTGCCGCCAGCCGATCTCCCGGAGCCCCTCCCGCACGGCCAGCAGGGCCGCCTCGTTCAGCAGGTTGGCCAGGTCGGCCCCCGTGAAGCCGGGGGTGAGCCGGGCCACGTCCGCCAGCTGCACGTCCGGGCTGAGCGGCCGGCTGCGGGCGTGCACCTCCAGGATCTGCTCCCGCCCCTTCCGGTCCGGCGGCTCGACCGTGAGCTGCCGGTCGAAGCGGCCGGGGCGGAGGATGGCGGGGTCCAGGATGTCCGGTCGGTTGGTGGCCGCGATCAGGATCACTCCCTCGGCGCTCTCGAAGCCGTCCATCTCCACCAGGAGCTGGTTCACGGTCTGCTCCCGCTCCTCGGCGCCGCCGCCCGGGCTCACGCCCCGCTGCCTGGCCAGGGCGTCGATCTCGTCGATGAACAGGATGCAGGGGGCCGACTGGCGCGCCCGGGCGAACAGCGCCCGCACCCGGGCCGCGCCCGTGCCCGCGTACAGCTCCACGAAGTCGGAGCCGGAGGCGGAGAAGAAGGGCACGCCGGCCTCCCCCGCCACCGCCCGCGCCAGCAGCGTCTTGCCCGTGCCCGGCGGCCCGGAGAGCAGGATGCCCCGGGGGATGCGCGCCCCCAGCTCGGCGTACCGCTGCGGCTCCCGCAGGAAGTCGACCACCTCCTGCAGCTCCGCCTTCACCTCGTCGAGGCCGGCCACGTCCCGGAGCGTCACGGCGTCGCTGCCCGGCCGGTAGAGCCTGGCCGGGCTCTGCTCCACCCAGAGCAGCCCCCCGCGGCCCCGGCCCGTCTCGCGCCGGCTGAGCCAGAGGATCGCCCCGAGGACCACCAGCGGCGGCACCAGGCGCACCAGGGTCCGGAGCACCGACGGATCCGCCGGGTGTGCGTACTCCAGCCGCACGCCGTACTGCAGGAGCAGGGTCTGCAGCCGCGCCTCCCCGGGGGGCAGGGTCACCGTGGCCAGCGAGCCGTCCCGGTACACCGCGTCCAGCCGCTGCCCGCTGATGCGGACGCCGGCCACCTGCCGGGCCTGCACGTCGCGCAGGAACTGGCTGTAGGGCACAGGGACGGCGTCCGCCGCCGCGGCGGGCCGGCTGAGCAGAAGCGCCGCGGCGACCAGGACCGCGCCCACCCACCATCGCACCACTGCCGGCATCGCCACACCTCCACGCTCGCGGGGCCGCCCGCTCCACGAATAACACGCAGGCGGCGCGGCAAAGGTTCGGTACGGGCGGAACCCGCTCTCCGAATCCTATTCGGCTGGCCTGTCCGTGGTGCCTCGGCCCGGGCCGGCGCCCGGGTGAAGAGAAGGCGGGGGCAGCCCCTCCGGCTGCCCCCGCGGTGCGATGTCCGTGTGCGATTGCCTAGCCGAGCTTGCGGCCACCGGCGGCCGCCCACTCCTCGAGCATGGCGGTGGTGACCGACTTGGGCCGCTCGATCGGGTAGCCCAGCGCCCGGTCCCAGGTGATGTTGGCCATCACGCCCAGGGCCCGGCCCACGCCGAAGAGGACGGTGTAGAAGTCCCACTCGCGCACGCCGTAGTGCCACTGGATGACGCCGGACTGCGCGTCGACGTTCGGCCACGGGTTCTTCGCCTTGCCGTGCTCCATCAGGACGCCCGGCGCCACCTCGTAGATCATGCTGACCAGCTTGAACAGCGGGTCGTCAGGCATGTGCTTGAGGCAGAACTCCCGCTGCGCCGTGTACCGCGGGTCGGTCTTGCGCAGCACCCCGTGGCCGTAGCCCGGGATCACCTGGCCGGCGTTGAGCGTGTCCCAGAGCGCCTTGGTCACGTTCTCCCGCGTGGGCTCGACGCCCTCGCCCAGCTTGGCCTGGAACTCCATGATCCAGCGCAGGACCTCCTGGTTGGCCAGACCGTGCAGCGGGCCGGCGAGGCCGTTCAGCGCCGCCGAGTAGGCGTAGTAGGCGTCGGAGAGCGCCGAGGCGACCAGGTGGCCGGTGTGGGCGGAGACGTTGCCCGACTCGTGGTCAGAGTGGAGGATGAAGTACATGCGGGAGACGTCGTCGTACGGCTTGGGCACGCCCATCATGTGGGCGAAGTTGGCGCCCATGTCCAGGTCCCTGTCGGGCGGGATGTGGACGTCGTCTTTGAACTTGTACCGGTAGATGAACGCCGCGATCATGGGGATGCGGGCCACCAGGTCGCTGGCGTCCTCGTACATGTACTCCCAGGCCCGGTTCTTGTTGAACTCACCGGAGTTGTAGTACCTGGCGAACTTCGACTCCCGCTGCATCGCCAGGACGCCGGCGGAGAGCATGGTCATCGGGTGGGTGTCCTTCGGCAGCGCCCGGATCACGTCGTAGACGTACTCCGGCACGACCCGGCGCTCCTTCCACTCGGCGATGACCTCGTCCACCTGCTCCTGCGTCGGCACCTCGCCGGTGAGCAGGAAGTACCAGAAGGCCTCAACGGTGGGGTACTCCCCGCCCGGGGCCTTGGGCAGGGCCTCGAAGGTCTCGGGGATCGTCTTGCCCCGGAACCGGATGCCCTCAAAGGGGTCCAGGTAGGAGATGTCGGTCACGAGGCAGCGCACGTCGCGCGCCCCGCGGATGGCCTGCTCGATCGTCACCTGGTCGATGACGACGTTGCCGAACTCTTTCAGGAGGCGCTGCGTGCGGGGGCGCTGCTCCTCGATCTTCTGCTGCAACACCGCCTTCAGCTGAGACACTTGATTTCCCCTCCCCAGGTTCATCTACTTGTCCTGCTGATGGCGGCGTTACTGCGCGAGGATGCCCGCCTTCAGCATCTCGACGAGCTGTTTCACGCCGGCCGCGCTCTTGTCGAGGGCCGCCTTCTCCTCGGGCAGGAGCTCGATCTCGACGACCTTCTCCAGGCCGTTGCCGCCGAGGATGGTCATGACGCCCATGCACATGTCGCTGTAGCCGTACTCGCCCTCCAGGTAGGCGATGGACGGCAGGATGCGCTTGCGGTCCTTCAGGATGGCCTCGATCATCTCCACCAGCGCCATGCCCGGGGCGTAGCCGGCCGAGGTGCCCATGAGGTTGACGATCTCACCGCCGCCCTTGCGGGTGCGCTCGACGATCGCGTCGATGGTCTCCTTCGGCAGCAGCTTCTCCACCGGGATGCCGCCGGCCGAGGTATAGCGGACCAGCGGCACCATGTCGTCGCCGTGGCCGCCCAGCACGCAGCCCACGACGTCCTGGAAGGAGCAGCCGATGGCCTCCGCCAGGAAGGTGCGGTAGCGCGCGGTGTCGAGCACGCCGGACTGGCCGATCACCCGGTTCTTCGGGAAGCCCGAGGCCTTCAGGGCCACGTAGGTCATGGAGTCGACCGGGTTGGAGAGGACGATGATCACCGCGTCGGGGGCGTACTTGGCCACCTTCTCCGCCACGTCCTTGACGATGGCGGCGTTGGTGTTCACCAGGTCCTCCCGGCTCATGCCGGGCTTGCGGGGAACGCCGGCCGTGATCACGACCACGTCGGCCCCGGCGATCTGGGCGTAGTCGGCGGTGCCGGAGAGCCGGGTGTCGTTGCCGTAGATCGGCATGGCCTCCGTCATGTCGAGCGCGACGCCCTTGGCGTAGTTCTCCTTGACGGGCAGGTCGACCAGGACGATGTCGCCCAGGTCGCGGGCGGCCGCGAACAGGGCGGTTCCCTGTCCCGTGAAGCCCGATCCGATAATCGCGATCTTATGGCGTCTCATCAGAACTGATGCCCCTTCCTTGTCACCCAGAGCCTACATGTTCTCGATGATCAGGCGGCCGAACTCGGAGCACTTCACCTCGGTGGCGCCCTCGGTCAGCCGTGCGAAGTCGTAGGTGACGGTCTTCTGTGCGATGGTTGCGCTCAGGCCCTTGATGATCAGGTCGGCGGCCTCGTGCCAGCCCATGTACCGGAGCATCATCTCGCCGGAGAGGATGACCGAGCCCGGGTTCACCTTGTCGAGGCCGGCGTACTTGGGCGCGGTGCCGTGAGTGGCCTCGAACAGGCCGTAGCCGTCGCTGTAGGAGATGTTGGCGCCCGGCGCGATGCCGATGCCGCCCACCATGGCCGCGACGTGGTCGGAGAGGTAGTCGCCGTTCAGGTTCAGGGTGGCGATCACGTCCCACTCGTCAGGCCGCAGCAGGAGCTGCTGGAAGGTGATGTCGGCGATGCGGTCGCGGACGAGGATCTTGCCCGCGGGCATCTTGCCCTTGTACTCGTCGGACCAGAGCTCATCCTCGGTGATGACGTAGTCCCGGAACTCCTCCACGGCGACCTGGTAGCCCCAGTCGCGGAAGGCGCCCTCGGTGAACTTCTGGATGTTGCCCTTGTGCACCAGGGTGACGGACTTGCGCTTGTTGTCGATGGCGTACTGGATGGCGGCGCGGACCAGGCGCTTGGAGCCGAACTCGGTGACCGGCTTGATGCCGATGCCGATCATGTCGTCCCGGTCGGAGTTGGGCAGCTTGACGCCCATCTGCTCGGTGAGCAGGCCCGCAACCTTCCTGGCCTCTGCGGTGCCGGCCTTCCACTCGATGCCGGCGTAGATGTCCTCGGTGTTCTCGCGGAAGATGACCACGTCGGTCTTCTGAGGCTCCTTCACCGGGCTGGGCACGCCGGGGAACCAGCGGACGGGACGGACGCAGGCATACAGGTCCAGCATCTGCCGCAGCGTGACGTTCAGCGACCGGATGCCGCCGCCCACGGGGGTCGTCAGGGGGCCCTTGATGGCGACGCGGTACTCGCGGATCGCCTCGATGGTGTCGTCGATGAGCCACTCGCCGAACTTGTTCAGGCACTTCTCACCGGCATAGACCTCGAACCAGGCGATCTTCCGCTTGCCGCCATACGCCTTCGCCACGGCGGCGTCGAGCACGGGCTGCGCTGCCGCCCAGATGTCGGGGCCCGTGCCGTCGCCCTCGATGAACGGGATGATCGGGTTGTCCGGCACGACCAGTCGGCCGTTCTCCATGGTGATCTTCTGGCCTTCGGGCGGGGTCAGCTTGGTCAACTTCGCCACAACAGCACCTCCGTCTTCTTTGCGGCCATCGCTGCCGCAGGGAGGGCGCAGGCAGCCTGCTGGAGAAGACCCCGGCAAGGTTCGGGGATGGGGAAGCCTGTTCCCTCCGCGAAACTATTGGCTTCCTGACCGGCGCACGGTGGGCTGCCCGGACCGGTCAAGATTGTGAACGTAGTCACAGAATAAGTAGAGTAGGGGATGGTCAACTCAACTATGTGCTATTTGTCGTCATCCCCAAGCACTATAGTACCAACTCTTCACCCTGTGTGGAAGTGTCATCGACGTTTCGATGATGAAAATATCTTATACATCTGACCGGAGGTTCAGTTGCGCGGGAATGCGCTGGCGGGTCCGAGGCGCCCCGAGGCTTCGCGCCGCAGTCAACGGCAACGGGCGCGTCGCTGTGCCTCGGCCACAAGACCGCGGCGGGACTGATAGGGCCGAACCCGCCCAACTGACTGGATGTATGTGGAACCGCCTGTCCCCCAGAACTCCAGGAGCCACGCCCCGTGCGAGCGTGGCTCACGCGCTTACAGCTGCGGTCATGCGATCGGCTCCCCAACCGCCTTGACACCGAAGCTTGCTCAGTTCCGAGGGGGAGCTTGGGCCGCGCTCACCCGGGCTGAGGCCCGGGGGCACCACCTTGCGCCCCCGGGCCTGATCCAGGCCTGACCTACCCGCGGGTCGAGTAGCCGCCTTGCAGCCCACGCGTGGAGTAAGTACCTGCGCGCGACCTGCGCCGCACCCGCTGCTCGCCGGAGACCGCCTCGACCGGCTCCGGAGCAGACTCGGCGGCCCCGGGCGCGGGCCCGGCGTCGGCCGCAGGCATCTGCCAGAACGGCGCCTGACCCTGCAGCTGCGCCGCCAGGCCGGGAAGCACCGCAGCCATCGCCGCCTGTTGCTGCACCGCCTGCTGCTTGAGCAGCTGCTGCGCCAGGGCCTGCTGCTGCGCCCAGAAGGGCCCTCCTGCGCCGGACAGGCCGAGGGCGGGCTCGTCGGCGGACCGCGGCGATTGCGCGGACATACTGGTCCTGCCCTGCGAGGGCGACGGGGCCCCCTGGGCCGTCGGCGCCCCGGGCACGGGCGACCCCGGGAAGGGCGGAACGCCCGGCAGCGGCATCCCCAGCGCCGCCGGCGATCCCGACAGGGGCATTCCCGGAATCGACTGCGCACCCGGCAGCCCCGGAGTCGACGGTGTACCGGCGAAGGGCTGCCCAGGAACCGGCGGTGTACCGGCGAAGGGCAGTCCAGGAACCGACGGGGTGCCGGCGAAGGGCAGCCCCGGGATCGGCTGCGTACCCGGCAGGCTCATGGCAGGAATCGACGGCGCACCCGGCAGGGGCGTTCCCGGATTCGACTGCGCACCTCCCGGACCCGACGGCCCGCCTGACACCGACGCCCCGGGAGTCGACGGCGCACCGGACGCGGGCACGCCCGGAGTCGACTGCCCACCGGACACGGGCACTCCCGGCACCGCCGGCCCACTCGACACGGGTGCGCCAGGGACCGACTGCGCACCGGTCAGCGGCAGCCCGGGAACCGGCTGCAAGGTCGGCAGCGGCATCACCGGCACCGGCTGCACGCCCGGAAGGGGCATCGCCTGGGCGACCGGCGTCGCCGGCAGCGCTGCAAAGGCCACCGGGGCGGACTGTGCCTGCGGGCCTCCTGGCGCCTGCCCCGCGGGAGCCGGGGCGCCGTCCCCGAGGGAGGGCTGGACGGCGGGCTGGGACACGCCGGCGCCTGCCACCTGCGGCGGGACCGGCATCCTGGGCATGTGCACCGGCATGGGCGGCATGGCGGGCGGGGGTCCGGGCAGCCGCATCCCGCCCGGCGGGATGAAGGGCGGGGCGGAGATGAAACCATGTCGCATCGGGCAACCACCTCTCTGCGCGCATTTCACCTGGTTCAGGCCATCCTATGGGGCCGCCGCCGAATCGGTCCCAGGGACGAATCCAGCCGCCCTGAATATGCTGGGGTCCGGGGGGTGCGATCGCGTGGACGGCGCAAAGGATCGGCTGGCCAGGGGGTACACGCGCACCTCTGCCCTGTACGACGACCTGGTCGGCCCCGGCTACCTGGCGGCGATCCGCCGCCTGCTGCCCTTCGTGCGGGTGGGTCCGCTGCCCGCCATCCTCGACGTGGGCTGCGGAACGGGCATCAACCTGTTCGAGGCTGCCCGCTGGTTCGCGCCCGCGGGCCTGCTGGTCGGCATCGACATCTCGCCGGGCATGGTGGCGGTGGCCACCGCGAAGGCGCGCCAGCTGGGCATCCCGGCCAGGATCCTCCTGGGGGACGCCGAGCGCCTGCCGTTTCCCGACGACACGTTCGACCTGGTGATCTGCAACTCGGTCTTCCACTGGTTCCAGGACCGGCCGGGGGCGATGCGGGAGATGGCCCGCGTGCTCAAACCCGGCGGCTGCCTGGCCCTGATCGCGGCCACGGCCCCCGGGTTCCGCGAGTGGTTCCTGCTGATGGACGCCGTGGTCCGTGCGACGCTGGGCCCGGACCGGGCGGCGCCGATTCCGGAGCTGCCCACCCCCGAGGAGCTGGCCGCCCTGATGCAAGGGGCCGGGCTGACCATCGCCGGGATGCAGAACCTCATCCAGCGCCACCTCGTCACCAACCCGCTCACCTTCGTGCAGCTGATGTCGGTGATGGCGCCCACCTGGTCCGGCGACCTGTCCGACCGGGAGGTGGCGGCGCTGCAGGCCGCGGCCGCACGGCTGATGGCCGCCGGATGGCCCGGCGGGTTCCCCGTCACCTGGTCCGCGTTGGAGGCCATCGCCGTCAAGGCGCCCCGGAGTCACCCCGGCGCGTGACGCCACATAGTGTGAGAGCAAGGCTCCCCCTCTGGAGGACCTTGCCGAGGTCACGAGTCGAAAGGAGAGCGCAAGCGGATGAACTATGGTGGATTCGGACCCAGCATCGCCGCTTTCTCCCCGTTCATCGGCGCCCAGGCCGGCGCGGATGACCTGCTCATCGCACCGGGGGCGGCCGCCTACCCGGCCGCGAACGCGACCGTCTATCGTGTCTATGAGTATGCCGTGCCTGTCACCACCGTGGCCACGGTGCCTTCCGCCTACCCGACCACCGCGGGCATCCCGGGCATCGCCGGCTATCCCGGCTGGTGGGGCGTCTGATCCTTCCCTACATCGAGACCGGCAGCGCGGAAACGACCAGGGCCGTGGGAAGTCTCCCACGGCCCGTCCTCGCGCGCCGCTTACGCGGTGCGCCGGCTGTCCAGGTAGTCCAGCAGGTGGCCAAGCAGCATGAGGCCGCCTGCTGCCAGGAAGTAGACGTTCGCCACCACGTTGATCACGGCGGCGTAGAGGCCACCGGCGTACAGCAGGGTGGAGAGCAGGCTGGCCGCCGCGGCCCGCCCGGCCCGGCCCTGCCGGAGCTCCCCCAGCGCGTCGCCGTACAGCGGCAGGCCGCCCGCGAGCTGCACCAGTGTGCCCCAGACCGCCTGTAGCTTGGGGTCGGCCAGGTAGAACAGCTCGTAGCCCAGCGCCTGGGCCACCAGGTCCGCCCAGAGCGGCAGCGAGAAGACGGCGGTGACCACCACACGGCCCAGCCGCTCTGAACGCGTGCGCGAACGGGGCGCCCTGCCGCTCATTTGAGGAACCGCCCCAGCACGTCCATCAGCTCGGCCACCGCCTGGTCGCCCTCGCCCCGGCGCACGGCCGCGGCCATGCACCCCTTGGCGTGCCCCTCCAGCAGCATCAGGCCCACCTTGTTCAGGGCCGCCTCCACGGCGGCCACCTGGTTGAGGATGTCCACGCAGTAGCGGTCCTCCTCCACCATCCGCTGCAGGCCCCGCACCTGCCCCTCGATCTTCCGGAGCCGGTCGAGGATCGCCTGCTTATCCCGCACCAGCGGCACCCGCGTCTCGGGCCGCTTTTCCGCCATCGGTGAAGACCTCCTTCCTCACCCTGCGGCAGCCTTCCTGCCCAGCAGCCCCTGCGCCAGCAGGAACGTTCCCCAGATCGCCGACAGGGTCACTGCCGCGCCGCGCGCGAACGCAAACTCGGCCGGGTACGGCAGCGTGGGATGCGTCATCCACAGGTGGTAGTCCACCAGGTCCTGCACCAGCAGCCAGGCCAGCGCCAGGCCCGCAGCCGGCGCCTCCGGCCGGTAGTGGCGGGCGAAGAGCAGGCCCTGGACCCACATGCCCAGGTGCGACAGGGTCAGGTGGACGAAGTCGAACTCCCAGCCGTACTTGATGCCGGCCTGCGGCAGCACGACCGCCGTCCACAGGCCGTACTTCATGTTCGAGACGAAGGCCACCGCGCCCAGGAGCTGCATCCCCGGCCGGCGCCAGTCCAGCCCCGCCAGCATGAGCCCCAGCCAGATGGTCAGGAGGAACGTGGCCCCCGGGCTGTCGGGCACGATGAACCAGCGGGCGTACGGGGTCTGTGAAAGCTGCGGCCAGTACCAGTAGAAGCCGTATAGCGAGCCGAGGAAGTTGATGACCAGCAGCGCCCACCACCAGCGGCGGTCGTGGGCGACGCTGCGGAAGAACCGCGCCAACGAGCCCATGCGTTGCGCCTACCCCTTGCTGCGGATTAGTCTTCTGCAGTCTTCGAGGCCAGTTCTGCGTACTCCTTCATCTCTTCCAGGCTCAGCTGGCCGGTATGGCGAACCCGGATCACGCCTTCAGCGTCGATGAAGAAAGAGGTTGGAACGCCCGAGACCAGGTAGGCGCGGGCGGCGCTCCCCCCGTCGTGCACCACCAGGAAGGTCAGCCCCAGGGCCTCGGCGAAGGCGGCCATCTTCTCCCGCGACTCGAACCCGTCAGCGCCGATGGCCACCACGCGCACCCGGTCGCCCATCTCCCGGTGGAACTCCTCCATGTCGGGCATCTCATCCTTGCACGGCGGGCACCAGGTGGCCCAGAAGTTCAGGAAGACCGGCTGCCCCTTCAGGTCCGCGAGCGAGACGGCCTTGCCCGAGAAGACGTCTGTCGCCCGGATGTCCGCGGCCAGGTAGCCCGGCATCGGCTTCACCTCCGGCGCCGCCGCGTCCGGGGCCGGGTCGGCCCCGCCCTCCCCGTGGAAAACCCCGACCGGCTCCTGATCCGCACCGTCGGGCCGCACTCCCCCGCACCCGGCCGTCAGCACCAGGAGCGCCGCCAGGATCGCAGCCGCCACCCTCCGCAGCACCAGCACATCCCCCACCTCGTAGAAGGTCGTGAGATTGGGCCAATTATATCATGGGCTTGACCCGTCCTGACAGGCGCTCCAATGATTGGGACAGGGACAGGCAGGTGCGACGCTGCACCTGTCCCGGCGGTGCCGCCAGGCCGGCTGCGGCCGCTCCACGTGCGGCCGGGCGGTATCGGCGTACCGGGTTATGTCGTCTAACATATCGGTCTCTTCCCATGTATCTGACTCCCGGTTCCGGCGGCCGACCGTACCGGATTCTCAGGCCAGTATCCGGACTCTCCGAAGGAGTGGATGCAATTGAGAACAAGCGAAGCGCTGTCCCGGGTGACGAGGAACATCGAGCGGGTCATCGTCGGCAAGCGGCTGGAGATCGAGTACGTGCTGGTCGCGCTGCTCTGCCAGGGCCACGTGCTGATCGAAGACGTGCCGGGGGTCGGCAAGACCACGCTGGTGCGCAGCCTCGCCCGTTCCCTCGGCTGCGACTTCCGGCGGATCCAGTTCACCACCGACCTGCTGCCCTCCGACGTGACGGGGGTGTCCGTCTTCAACCAGAAGACCGGGGAGTTCGAGTTCCGCCCCGGCCCCATCATGAGCCAGATCGTCCTGGCCGACGAGATCAACCGCGCCTCCCCCAAGACCCAGTCGGCGCTGCTGGAGTGCATGGAGGAGGGGCAGCTGACCATCGACGGCGTCACCCGGCGCATGCCTCGCCCCTTCCTGGTGCTGGCCACCCAGAACCCCATCGAGTACGAGGGGACCTTCCCCCTGCCCGAGGCCCAGCTCGACCGCTTCCTGCTGCGGCTGCGCCTGGGCTATCCCACGCTCCGGGAGGAGATGACGGTCGTGGAGCGGGCGAAGCAGCCGCCCCTGGAAGAGCTGGGCCAGGTGCTCAGCGCCGAGGAGGTGCTGCGGCTGCAGCAGGTCGCCCGCTCGGTGCACGTGGACGAGTCGGTGCTGGAGTACATGGTGCGCATCGTGCAGGCGACCCGCGAACACCGCGACGTCTACCTCGGCGCCTCCCCCCGCGGCTCCATCGCCCTCTACCGCACCAGCCAGGCCATCGCCCTGATCAGAGGCCGGGAGTACGTCACCCCCGACGACGTGAAGGAGATGGCGCCGCTGGTGCTCGCGCACCGGGTGATCATGCGGCCCGAGGCGCAGCTGAGGGGCACCGGGGCCGAGAACCTGGTGGCGGAGGTGCTGAACCAGGTGCCCGTGCCTGCGGGGGTCAAGAGCTATGCGGCGCGGCAGGCATGACTGGCGGCTGCCGTTGCTCATCCTCGTCGCCTACGTGTCCGCCCGGGTGAACGGCGGCAGCCACAACTACTTCCTGCTCTACGCCACGGCCCTGCTGTGGGCGGGCAGCTGGCTCATGACCCGCTACGCTGCCAGCCAGGTGACCTGTACGCTGGCGGTCGACCGCGACCGCATCGAGGTCGGGGAGACGATCACGGCCAAGCTGCGCCTGGAGAACGAGGGCTGGGTGCCCATCCTCTGGCTCGAGGTCGACGACGATACCCCGCCCCGCCTGCTGGAGAGCGACCGGCCCAGGCTGGGCACGACGCTGCCCCTGGCGGGCTGCCGGCTGGTCCACGTGAACCTGACCGCCCGCCGCCGGGGCCGCTGCCACGTGGGGCCTATCCGCATCCGCACCGGCGACGGGCTGGGCCTGTTCGCGCGCGAGATCATGCTGCGCTCACGGCAGCAGATCACCATCTACCCGAGGGTGCACCCCATCGACGACCTGCGGATCCCGCTGGCCCAGCCCTTCGGCCACGTGCGCACGCCCGAGCGGGCGTTTGAGGACCCGTCCAACCACGCGGAGATCCGCCACTACGTGCCCGGCGACAACCCGCGCCACATCCACTGGCGCACCACGGCCCGCATGGGCACGCTGATGACCCGTCAGTACGAGCTGAGCGCCACCACCCAGCTGATCCTCTTTCTGGACCTGAACCGTGACGTCCACGTGGACGGCAGCGCTTCGGGGGGCGGCTCCAGCGCGGAGACGGCCGTGGAGATCGCCGCCTCCCTGGCCGCGCTGGCCCTGCGGAGCAAGATGGAAGCCGGCCTCGTCTGCATGGGGCAGGAGCGGTTCGCGGTCAGCCCCGGACGCGGGGACCGGACCTTCCAGGAGATCATGGAGGTGCTGGCGCAGGTCGAGGCCGAGGGCGACATGCTGATGGAGCAGCTCCTCGAGGCCGAGACGGCGCACCTGGGGCACCGCGCCACCCTGGTGGTCATCACGCCGCGGCTGACCCAGCTCCTGGCCGACCGGCTGCTCCGCCTGCGCGTCAGCCACCGGGTGATGCTGATCCTGCTGGATGCGGACACCTTCGCCGGAGGGCAGGGGGCGCCACAGCAGGCCGCCCCGGCTGCGGCGCAGGCGCATCTGGCCGAACTGCTGGCGCTCCGGCGCGTGACGGTCTACCGGGTGCCCTGCGGGGCGGACCTGCGCCAGCTGGCCTCCATGCGGCTCCAGGTCGGAGAGGGGGTGGGAGCATGGTCGCCGCGCGCCCGTCCGCAGGCTATCAGCTGACGATCGCCCTGCTGGGGCTGGTGGCGGTCCGGCTGGTGCTCCACTCGCTGGACGAGTTCTGGCGCATGGCGCTCCCGTGGGAGTGGCCCTGGATCCTCGCCGGCATCGGCGTGCTCTACAGCTGGGTCTGGTGGCGCAGCCGGCTCGCCGGCCTCCTCTGTACCCTTGGTGCGGGCGCCGCCCTCGCCTTCGCCCTGTGGCGGGACCCGGCGCTGGGAGGGTGGCTGGCGGGGCTGGCCGGCGAGGGCGCGGCCCTGGCGGCGGAGCTGGCCGCCGGGAACCTGGGGGCCACTTTCGGCCACAGGGTGGGCCTCGCGCTCGTGGCCCTGGCCGGCCTGGGAACCGGTCTGCTGGTCACCGGAGAGGCGCTTGGCCGGGGGCGGACCGCCTGGACGATCGTCCTGGGCCTCGTGATCTTCGGCACGGAGTGGGGCTGGTACTTCGACCCTGCGGCCGGCTACTTCCAGCTGTACGTGGTCCTCTCCCTCATCCTCTGGGTCCTGGGCCAGGCGGCGCTGCGGGACGCCCGGTGGCGGGCGGAGGGCCGCCACGCCGGGTGGCGTTCCGGCGTGGCCCCGACGCTGGCGGCGGTGCTCGCGGTCGCGCTGGTGGCCGGCCTGCTGCCCGGCCACTACGCACCGGTGAACCTCGGCGAGCTGGGCCGGCGGATCCAGGAGGCCCTGCCCGCCCTCGGCAGGTTCCGGGGCGCCGGCGTGGCCGACTGGGGCAGCGACTTCTCGCTCGCGGCCACCGGCTTCAGCCCCGACGGGGGCCGGCTCGGCGGTTCGGTGGTACCGGACGACCGGGTCGCCCTCCGGGTACGAACGCCCGGCCCCCTGGGCCAGACGCTCTACCTCAGGGGTGCGGCCTACCTCACCTACACCGGCTGGTCCTGGGAGCGCGGCGAGTCGCCGGAGATGAACCCCGATTCGTACGGCCTCCTGCCTTCGCTGATGGCGCCCGACGCCATGAGCCGCAGCCTGCAGGTGGAGGTCATGCCCGCCCTCGACTTCGGCCGCACGATCTTCAACGTGCTGGAGCCCCGCCGCGTCGACGGCCTCTCCGGGTTTGAGGCCGACGCGGAGGCAAACCTGCGCGCCCGGCACGGCATCGGCGACCAGCCGTACACCGTAGTCGCCCGCCTGCCGCTCTACAACCGGGAGCAGATCCGCTCCGCGATGGGCGAGGCGGGCCCGGACTTGGCGCGCTACCTGCAGCTGCCCGACCTGCCGGCGCGGATCGGGGAACTGGCGCAGGCGATCACCGGGCGGGCGGACCACCCGTACGAGCAGGCCGAGGCCATCGAGCAGTACCTGCGCAGCCTGGCCTACACGCTCACGCCGCCACGGACCCCAGCGGACCGTGATTTCGTCGACTACTTCCTCTTCGACCTCGGGCAGGGCTACTGCACGTACTTCGCCTCCGCCATGGTGGTGATGCTGCGGGAGCTCGGCATTCCGGCCCGGTTCGTGGAGGGTTTTGCCGTCCCGGCCTCCACCTCGTTCACCGTCGACGCGCGCGGCGGGTACGTCTACGAGGTGCGCAACTCGCTGGCGCACGCCTGGGTTGAGGCCTACTTCCCGGGATACGGATGGGTCACCTTCGATCCCACCCCGCGCGCCGACCTGCCGCTGATCCCGCGCAACGCCCCCCTCGCCGTCCAGCAGTGGGTCGATCTGCCGCCCGACGACCTGGCCGAGATCACCGATCCCGCCGAGGGCCTCGCGCCGCAGACGCCGCGGGATCAGACCCCGGAGGATCAGGAGATCTTCGGTGGCGGCTCCGCCGCCTCGGAGGGCCGGACGTGGCCCCGGCTGGGCCTCCCGCTGGCGCTGCCGGTACTCCTCCTCCTGGCCGCGGCCTGGACCCTGCGGGCGCAGAACCGGTTCCGCTACCGGGACGCCCGCTCGGTGGTGCAGGAGGCCTGGGAGAAGGCCGCCTGGCTGCTGGGCCGGTTCGGGCTGCCGCGGCGTCCCCACGAGACGGTGGCGGAGTACGCCCGCACCCTGGCGGATGCGCTGCCGCTGCTGAAGGAGGAGGCCCTGCGTGCCGCCGCGGACTACGGCGCCGCCCGCTACGGCCCGCCGGGCAGGCCCGTGCCCGCCGAGGCCGCGCAGAGGGCCCGCGCCCTCTGGGAGCGGGTGAGCGAGGCGCTGTTCGATCGTTACGGCTGGCGGGTCTACCTCTGGCGCCGGCTCGGATGGCGGCGGAGGCGCTAGCCCCCCAGAGAGCTCCTGAGCACCTCCTCATCCCGGAGCAGAGCCCTTGCGGCTCCGCTCCGTTTTACTTGCCGGTCTGCAGCACGTAGGACCGGTCGGCGATGGAAAGGGTGGCCCGGGCCAGGGACGCCCGGGAGGACGGCAAGAAGGCCCGCGCCTTCCGGCAGCGGGCCAAGAGTCCGCCTGAACGGTACGGCCGGCGGGTCGACGTCGGCAGATGACTACGCTACCCCCAGTACGGCGGCCGGTCCAGCAGCTCGCGCTCCCGCCCGGGCCCGGCGAGCACCCGGGCGCCGTCCCGGGCGAGGTCCACCGTGAGCGACCGGGCCTCGCTGCCCGCCCACTGGAAGGCGGCCTCCATGGCCAGCGCCACCGGCTCGGCGGACTCGGCCACGAAGGCGATCACGCTGGGGCCGGCGCCCGAGAGGGCGACGCCCAGGGCACCCGCGGCCCGGGCCGCCTCGAAGACCGACCGCAGCCCGGGAACCAGCGTCGCCCGGTAGGGCTGGTGCAGCCGGTCCTGCATCGCCACGGCCAGGAGGTCCGTGCGCCCCTGCGCCAGCGCCGCCACCAGCAGCGCCGTCCGGTTCAGGTTGTAGACGGCATCCTTCATGGGGACCTCGGCCGGCAGCACCCCCCGTGACTGCTCGGTCTTCTTCCCTTTGAACTGCACCTCGGGCATGACCACCACGGCCCGCAGGGACCGGGGCGGGTCGAACCGCAGGTGCAGCGGGCCCCGCTCCTGGTCCATGCAGCAGACCGTGAAGCCGCCGACCATGGCCGGCGTCACGTTGTCCGGGTGGCCCTCGATGGCCACGGCCATCCGGAGCAGCTCCGCCCGGTCCAGGCCGGGCCGCCCCGTCCGCTGGGCGACCAGGGCGTTGGCCGCAACGAGCCCCCCGACGATGGCGGCGGCGGAGGAGCCCATCCCCCGGGCGACCGGGATGGCGACCCGCTCCCGGATCAGCAGCCCGTTGGGCTCGTAGCCCAGTCGCTCGAAGACCCGGCGGGCCGCCTGATAGACCATGTTCTGGCCCGGGTTCTCGAGGGCGCCGCCCCCCGCCCCCTCCACCTCGATCACCACGTCGTCCACGCCGGGCTCGTCCATCTCGATCACGTTGCGAAGGTCCAGCGCCACGCCCAAGGTGTCGAAGCCCGGGCCCAGGTTGGCGCTTGTGGCCGGCACGCTGACCCTGACCATGGCGGCTATCCTCCGAGGACGAGCCGCTCCAGCCGTCCGTAGTCGGCAGGCAGCTTCTCGGGACGGACCGAGACCCGGATGGCGGTGTCGGGATCCTTCAGCCCGTGGCCCGTCAGCACCGCCACGACCTTGGGCCTGCCGCCCCGGCCGGTGAAGGGCCGGTGCTCGGGCGCCGGCACCTGCGTGCCGTCGATGAAGCCGCCGGCGCGGCCCTCGAAGTAGCCGTTCTCGCTCAGCTTGATCAGCCCCGCCACCGAGGCGCAGGAGGCCGGCTCGGCGAAGACGCCCTCCGTCGCGGCCAGCCGCCGGTAGGCCGCCAGCATCTCCTCGTCGGTGACGGACCAGAAGGCGCCGCCCGACTCCCGCACCGCGTCGATCGCCCCCTGCCGGGTGGCCGGCCGGCCGATCTTGATCGCGGTGCCCACCGTCTGCGGGTCGTCCACCTCGCCGCCGTTCACCAGCGGTGCGGCCCCGGCCGCCTGGATGCCCAGCAGCCTGGGCAGCACGGCCCCCGCCGGCGCCCCGCTGGAGCTGCACGACTCTACGGCGCCGACGCCCGCGGCGGCGTACTCCTTGAAGCCCATCCAGTAGGCGGTGATGTTGCCCGCGTTGCCCACGGGGATCGCCAGGAAGTCGGGGTAGCCGCCCAGGGCGTCCACCACCTCGAAGGCGGCGGTCTTCTGCCCCTGCAGCCGGTATGGGTTGACGGAGTTGACCAGGGCGATCTCGGGGTGCTCCTGTGCGAGCCGGCGCACCAGGCGGAGGCCGTCGTCGAAGTTCCCCTCGATCTGGATCGTCCTGGCGCCGTACATCAGCGCCTGGGCCAGCTTGCCCATGGCCACGGCGCCGTCGGGGATGACGACGAAGCAGGGCAGGCCCGCCCGGGCGGCGTAGGCCGCCGCGGCGGCGCTCGTGTTGCCGGTGGAGGCGCAGATCACCGCCTTCGCCCCGGCCTCCACGGCCTTGGACATCGCCATGGTCATGCCCCGGTCCTTGAAGGAGCCGGTGGGGTTCATCCCCTCGAACTTGAGATACAGGTCCAGGCCCAGCTGCGCCCCCAGCCGCGGGGCCGGAACCAGGGGGGTATTGCCCTCCAGCAGCGTCACCACGGGGGTCGCTTCGCTTACGGGCAGGAAACGCTGATACTGCCGGATGACACCTTGCCAGCGGGCCATTCTGCCGCACCTCCGTCTCCTCGTGCGCTTCGTCCGACTCGCTCACCTGGCGGCGGGTTCCACCACCGTTGTGGCACGGCCCAGGCCGTGCATCCGCTGCCCGGCCCGGGCCGATCCTCTCCTGAGGCGTCCTCTACTCCTTCGTGCCGGAGACCGCCTTGCGGCAGGCCTCGTCCATGGCCTTGGAGGCGATCTCGTCCTGCGCCAGCTTCAGGAAGTCCGGAAGCGGCATGGCCCCCAGGTCCTTCATGCCCCGGCGGCGCACCGCCACGGCGCCGGCCTCGGCCTCCTTGTCGCCCACGACCAGGATATAGGGGATCTTCTGCATCTCGGCCTCGCGGATCTTGTAGCCGATCTTCTCGTTGCGGGTGTCGTTCTCCACCCGCAGGCCAGCGGCCTTGAGCGTCGCGACCACCTGGGCGGCGTACTCGTGGTGCCGGTCGGTGATCGGCAGCACCCGGGCCTGCACCGGCGCCATCCAGGCCGGGAAGTTGCCGGCGTAGTGCTCGGTGAGGATGCCGATGAACCGCTCCAGCGTGCCCATGATCGCCCGGTGGATCATCACGGGCCGGTGCTCCTTGCCGTCCTCGCCGACATAGGTGAGGTCGAACTTGATCGGGAACTGGAAGTCCAGCTGCACCGTGGCGCACTGCCACTTGCGGCCCAGGGCGTCGGTGACGTCGAAGTCCAGCTTCGGGCCGTAGAAGGCGCCGTCGCCGGGGTTCAGCTTGTAGGTGCGGCCCATGGACTCCAGCGCCCGGGCCAGCGCGGCCTCGGCCTCGTTCCAGAGCTCGATCTCGCCCATGAAATCCTCGGGCCGGGTGGAGAGCTTGATCTCGTAGGGCAGGCCCAGGGCGCCGTAGATGGTGTCGACCAGGCCGATCACCTCACGGATCTGCTCCTCGATCTGGTCCGGCCGGACGAAGAGGTGGGCGTCGTCCTGGTGCATGCCCCGTACCCGCAGGAGGCCGTGCAGGGTCCCGGAGGCCTCGTAGCGGGAGAGCGGGCCGTACTCCGCCATCTTGAGCGGCAGGTCGCGGTAGGAGCGGAGCTGGCTCTTGTAGACGACGCAGTGGTTCGGGCAGTTCATGGGCTTGATGGCGAAGTCCTGGTCCTCGGACTTCAGGGTGAACATGTTCTCACGGTAGTGATACCAGTGGCCGGAGGTCTCGTAGAGCTTGGAGGAGACGATCCAGGGGCAGCGGACCTCCTCGTAGCCCAGCTCGGCCTGCAGGCTCCGGCTCCAGTTCTCCAGCTCCCGGTAGATCTTGTAGCCCTTGTCGAGCCAGTAGGCGAAGCCGGGGGCGATCTCCTCGAACCGGAACAGGCCCAGCTCCGGACCCAGCTTGCGGTGGTCACGCCGCTTGGCCTCCTCCAGCTGGAAGAGATACTGCTCCAGGTCCTTCTTGGACTCGAACGAGGTGCCGTAGACCCGCTGCAGCTGCTTGTTCTCCTGTTTGCCCTCCCAGTACGCGCCGGCGACGCTCAACAGCTTGAACGCCTTCACCCGGCCGGTCGAGGGCAGGTGCGGGCCGACGCAGAGGTCGGTGAACTCGCCCTGCGTGTACATCGACACGACCTCGCCCTCAGGGATCTTGTCGACCAGCAGCGGCTTGTAGTCCTCGCCCCGGGCGGCGAAGAAGGCCTTGGCCTCCTCCCGGCTGACCTCCTGGCGGACGATGGGGTAGTCGGCCTCGACGATCTTGGCCATCTCGGCCTCGATCGCGGCCAGGTCCTCGGTGGTCAGCGGCCGGGGCAGGTCGAAGTCGTAGTAGAAGGAGTTCTCCAGGGGCGGGCCCACGGTGAGCTTCGCCTCGGGGAAGAGGCGCTTCACCGCCTGAGCCATGATGTGGGTGGAGGTGTGGCGGAAGACCTCGCGGCCCTCCTCGTCCTTGAAGGTGAGGACCTGCAGGTGGCAGTCCTGGTTGAGCCGGGCAGACAGGTCGACGAGCTTGCCGTCCACCTTGGCGGCCAGGGCCGCCTTGGCCAGGCCCCGCCCGATCTGGGCCACGGCCTCGGCGATGGTGATCCCCTGCGGGTACTCCCGCACGCTGCCGTCGGGCAGGGTGACGTGCACGACGCTGGACATGATGTTGAGCCCCTTTCTTCGCATGGTTGGCAAAAATGAAACAGGCCTCTCGTCCCGAAAGGGACGAGAGGCCAACGCTCCCGTGGTTCCACCCTCATTCCCGGCGCGCCGGCGCCGGGGCTCGTGTGCGCTGTACAGGGCGCTCCCTCACGCCTTATCCCTCCGGCTTCGGCGTGCAGCTACGGGGTGGTTTCCCACGCACAGTGCCCCGGGGCGCTTTCAGCCGGCGGCGCTCCCTCTCTGCAGGGGGTGAACGTGGTGTTGTCCCCGATCATCGCTGTTCGGATTTGTGCGGTATGATACCACGCTGCGCGCCGTATGTCAAGCAAAGCGCTCTAGTCTGCCGCTGACTGCGTCAGCGCCGGGCAGCGCCGCTCGGCGGCCAGGACCGTGTTGGCGAGGAGCATCACCGTAGTGAGCGGTCCCACGCCACCGGGGACCGGCGTGACCGCCGACGCCACCGGGGCCACGGACTCGAAGTCCACGTCACCCACGGTTCGACCACTGACCAGGTTGATGCCCACGTCGACGACCACCGCGCCGGGGCGTACCATGTCGCCGGTGATCAGGCCCGGGACGCCGGCCGCGGACACCAGGATGTCCGCCTGACGGGTGAACTGGGCCAGGTCTCGGGTGGCCTTGTGGCAGACGGTGACCGTGGCGTCCTCGCGGAGCATGAGCAGGGCCAGAGGCCTGCCGACCACCGGGCTGTGGCCGACGATCGTCACGTGGGCGCCGCGCAGGGGAATCCGGTAGTACTGCAGCAGGTGCATCACCGCGAGCGGCGTGGCCGGGACCAGCCCTGCCGGCTGCCCGCCGAGCAGGCCACCGGTGAAGCCCGTCGCGCCGTCCACGTCCTTGAAGGGGTCGATGGCCCGGACCACGGCGTCGCGCCACGCCGGATCAGGCAGGGGCTGCTCGACCATGATGCCGTCCACGTCGGGCCGCAAGGAAAGTTGGCGCACAAGGGAGACCAGCTCGTCCTCCTTGGCGTCGGGCAGCCGGTGGGCCTCCACGGCAATCCCCAGGCTGCGGCCGAGCCGCTCCTTCCGGGCGATGTACAGATCGGAGGCCTCGTTCCGCCCGGCGAGCACGGCGGCGAGGCGCGGCGGGTGCCCGGCGGCCGCGAGCGCCCGGGCGCGGCTCATGACGTCGGCCTTGAGGGATTCGGCGGGCGACTTTCCTTCCAACAGACGCATGGCGATCCTCCTCCGAACAGCAAAACGAGGCTGCTCCGTCCATTCGGACGGTGCGGCCTCGGCCCAGGCGTGCGGCTGTATTCCCCGGATGCTCCCCGGTGGTTTCCCACCTTGCAACGCCAGTCACATCCGGGGTCTGCGGTTGTACGTACGTGATTGTGCCACAGGCGGTGCCCGTCCGTCAAGCCGTGCAGACCGGAACCGGTCAAGCTTGTGCGGAAGCGAATCCTCAGCCAGCAGCCGCGTGGCGGGAGCCGCGCTGATCTGACGGGCGAAGCTGAATCCGGCGCCCGCCATCAACCCCCAGGTCATGACGATCGCGCCGACCCCGGACAACGAACAAGGCCGAACGCAAACGCCACCGCGCGTACCTGTGCGGTGGGTGCAGATGAACTAGAAGTACAGGTCACGCTCGCCCGCCTTGATCCGCGCCAACCGCTTCTCCGTCTCGGCCCGCATTTTCGCGCTGGGGATCAGCGCCAGGTTGGCGGCCTCGGTGCGCCGGCCCACCTCCCGCGTCTCCGCGGTGGCGTAGTCCTCCAGATACTCCTGGAAGGTCAGCAGCGCGTTGGGCTGGCAGAGGTTCTGGATCTGGCCGGTCTTGGCCAGCGCCATGAACCGGTCGCCGGTCCGCCCCTGGCGGTAGCAGGCGGTGCAGTAGCTGGGCAGGTAGCCCTCCTCGCACAGCCAGCGGATGACCTCGTCGGGCGACCGGTGGTCGCCCTGGGTGAACTGGAGGGTAGCCTTCTGCTCTTCCCGGTGCGCCTGGCTGTACCCGCCGATGCCGACGCTGGAGCCGGCACTCATCTGCGACACGCCCAGCTTCAGCACCTGCGCCCGGACCTCGGGCGTCTCCCGGGTGGAGATGATCATGCCCGTGTAGGGAACGGCGAGCCGCAGGACCGCCACCAGCTTGTAGAACTGCTCGTCGGAGACCAGGTGCGGGAACGTCTGCAGGTCCACGCCCGGCGCCGGCTGGAGCCGGGGCACCGAGATGGTGTGCGGCCCGACGCCGAACCGCTCCTCCAGGTGGCGCACGTGAAGCAGCAGGGCCAGGACCTCGTACCGGTAGTCGTACAGGCCGAAGAGCACGCCCGCGCCCACGTCGTCGATGCCGGCCTCCTGCGCCCGGTCCAGGGCGGTGGTGTGCCAGTCGTAGTTGTGCTTCGGGCCCTCGGGGTGCATCAGGGCGTAGGTGGGCCGGTGGTAGGTCTCCTGGAACAGCTGGTACGTGCCGATCTGGGCCGCCTTCAGCCGCCGGTAGTTCTCCACGGTGGTGGCCGCGATGTTGACGTTGATCCGCCGGATGTTGCCGTTGCCTTCGCGGACGCCGTAGATCGTGCGGATGCAGTCGACGATGTAGTCGATGTCGCAGTTCCGGGGGTCCTCGCCGGCCTCCAGCAGCACCCGCTTGTGGCCCATGCGCAGCAGCGCCCGGACCTCCTCCGCCACCTCCTCCTGGGTGAGGCGGCGCCGCACCTCCTGCTCGTTGGAGCGGCGGAAGCCGCAGTAGCGGCAGTTGTTCACGCACAGGTTGCTGACGTACAGGGGCGCGAACAGCACGATGCGGTTGCCGTAGATCTTCTCCTTGATCTCGTAGGCGGTGCGGAACATCGCCTGCAGCTGGTCCGGATCCTCCACCATCAGCAGGTCGGCGACCTCCTCGAGGTTCAGGCCCTGCGCGAGGGCCGCCTTGTCGAGGATCTGCCCCAGGCGGGCAGCGGTCGGCACGGAGGCCGAACCCAGCAGGCGCTCGAGGACGGCGTCGTCGATGAAACTGGCCTTCTCAGCGGCGATCGTCATGGGGCAAGACTCCTTTCAGGAGGTCCACCGGGGGGAGTGTCCGGGCCCTGTGGCCACGAAGCGGCCTTCGCCCAGGATCAGGGCGGTGACGCAGGGGGCGCAGTGCTCGGGCTCCTCCCGCAGGCAGATCTTGTTCGGGTATAGCTGGTAGTGGTCCCGGTAGCGCCCGGGGGTCACGTTCGGCATGATCACGTTGGCCCCGCACGCCAGCGCGAGCTGCCGCCCGCGGGGGTGGATCGAGCCCAGGGCGGTGGTGGCGGGCAGGTGGGCATCCTGCAGGGTCAGGCGGGTGCAGGCGACCGCGTTCAGCGTCCGGTCCACGGTCCCCGCCGCTGCATCTGCGAGGGGCGTGTTCGGGGCCGGGATGAACGGCCCGATGCCGGCCATCTCCACGTTCAGCTTCCTGAGCAGCAGGATGTCGTCGGCGATGGTCTCGACGGTCTGCCCGGGCAGCCCGACCATGAAGCCGCTGCCCACCTGGTAGCCCAGTTCCCGCAGCCAGAGGAGGCACTGGACCCGCTGCTCCAGGCGCCGGCCCGGCCGCAGCCTGGCGAAGAGCTCGGGATCGGCGGTCTCGTGCCGCAGCAGGAAGCGGTCGGCGCCGGCCTCCCGCCACAGGGCGTACTCCTCCCGGGTGCGCTCCCCGACGCTGAGGGTGACCGCCAGCGGCGTGGTGGCCTTGATCTGCCGCACCACCCCGGCCAGTTCCTCGGGGTCCAGGGCGTCGCCCTCGCCGGACTGGAGCACGACGCTGCCGTAGCCCAGCCGGCTGGCGCCCTGCGCCGCCGCCACGATCTCCTCCGGCGCCATCCGGTACCTTCTCACGTGCCGGTTGGAGCGGCGGATGCCGCAGTAGCAGCAGTCCATCCGGCAGATGTTCGAGAACTCGATCAGCCCGCGCAGGTGGACCCCGTCGCCCATCGTGCGGGCCCGCACCCGGTCCGCCGCCCCGAAGAGGGCCTTCTGCTCCTCGCCCTCCAGGCTGAGCAGGAAGGCAAGCTCATCCCGGCCCAGGTCCGCCCCGGCCTCGGCACGGCGGATCAGCGACAGCACTTCCCGCCGGATCACGGCGCACCCCTCCCCGCAGTCCCGCCCAGCTCCGGGAACGGCGTCAGCGCCCGGGGCAGGATCCCGTTCAGATATGCGATGCAGACGCCGTAGTTGACGATGGGCACCCCGGCCGCCTGCGCCCGGCGGATCCGGCTGAGCATCAGCTGCCGGTTGACCATGCAGCCGCCGCAGTGGACGATGAGCTTGTACCGCCCCAGGTCCGCGGGCATGTCCCGGCCGTGCGCCCATTCGAAGTCGAGGTCCCCGCCCGCGCGCTGTCGCAGCAGCCGCGGAATCTTGACCGTGCCGATGTCGTCTTTCTGCTGGTGGTGCGTGCAGGTCTCGGCGATCAGCACGCGATCGCCGGGGCGAAGGCTGTCGATGGCGCTGGCGCCCCGCACCAGCTCCGCCAGGTCGCCCTTGTGCCGGGCCATCAAGATGGAGAACGAGGTGAGGGGAACCTCAGGCGGCACCAGGCGGCTCACCGGGCCGAAGACCTGGCTGTCGGTGACGACGAGTGCCGGCCGCCGCCCCAGGGCCTGGAGTGCACCGGGGAGCTCGCTGTCCCGCGCGGTGACGGCGATGGCCCCGGCGTCCAGCACCTCACGGATCGCCTGGACCTGCGGCAGGATGAGGCGCCCCCTGGGCGCGCCCGAGTCGATGGGCACCACCAGGAGGATGAGGTCGCCGGGCCGGACCAGGTCGGCCAGCAGCGGAACCTCGGCCTGATCGACCGGAGCAGCGGCGACGATGCGCTGCCTGAGCGCCGCGACACCCGCCTCGGCCTCGCTGCTGCAGGCGCAGAAGGGGAAGCCGAAGCGCCCGCTCAGCAGGGCGGCCTGCCGGGCGGCGCCCTCCGGATCCATGTCGGCCTTGGTCACCGCGCCGACCGCGGGCGTACCGCGCCGCTTCAGCTCCTGTACGAGGCGCTCGTCGGCCTCGCCCGGCTCCTCCCCGGCAGGGACGGCCAGCACCGCAAGGTCGGTCTGGTCCAGGATCTCAAGGCTGCGGGCCACGCGGAGGCGGCCGAGCTCCCCCTCGTCGTCGAGGCCGGCCGTGTCGATCAGGACCACCGGCCCCAGCGGGTGCAACTCCATCGGGCGCCGCACGGGATCAGTGGTCGTGCCGGGCACGTCGGAGACGAGCGAGACGGCCTGCCGGCTCAGGGCGTTGATCAGGCTCGACTTGCCTGCGTTGCGCCGGCCAAAGAATGCGATATGCAGTCGCTGGCTAATCGGTGTACGCTGGTCGGCCATATTGTTCACCCTTTCACATGCCGACTTCATTGTAGCGCGTCCGACCGCGTGCGGGCGGTTCCCGCCGCCGGTTTGCCGAAAACCGGCGCCTCGGGATAGGTCGGCTGAACCGAAAGCGGCGCGCTATCTAGGGTCGCTCCCCGATGACCGGTATCGGACGGCCATCCGATTTCCAATGGAGGTGGGCGAACGGCGCGATAAGACCACCGCGGGGTGCGCGGTGGTCTGGCGCTCGTGAGTCGCTTAAGGCCTGGGCAGCGGCCGGCCCTCCACGATGGAGGTGATGATCTCCTCGTGCAGGGTGCCCTTGCGGTCGACGGAGACGATGCTGAGGATGCGCCCACGACTGCCTGGGCACGGTGTATTGGTCGCACCTGGCGTAGAAATCGAGTAGACCGTAGGGTCGCCCTACGGCCTCTCACAACACCGGACATGCGGGTCACGCATCCGGCGTTTCGTCAAGCACTCCGAGTCGATTCG
>NZ_JAGGLG010000016.1 GCF_017874315.1 Symbiobacterium terraclitae
GAAACCGCAATGGAAACCAAATCGGCCCCGTAGGGTTGGCAGGTGGCTCACTATTTGATGATCAAAGTGGCTCCCAATCTCTTGATCAAACACAGATGGTAAACGAGTTTCTGATTCGCACCCCCATTAGAAAACTCCTTCGCTGTGAGACATCCGTCGCCCGAAGATGCGGCAACCCCAGGAGGCCCACCACTCTCAGGGTCGTCTATAGACAGTATCGAGTCTTGAATGTAAGCGCCGGGATTAAAATGACCCAGTAGGGCCGAAAAGAATTGGGTCTTCGCCAAGTTTGGTGCAGGCAACGGAGACACGGGCCGTAGGAGTCGGCGTTTGACACAAGGTCATAAAGCGCGTCAACGGGATACTGCAAGTAGACACAAGGGCAGGTGAGACCAGCCACCTGCCCTTCATGTTCTCCACTGCTACTCGATATCTCACGTCTCAAGAAGTTCGACTGTGTTATTGTGCCACGTCACTAGATTGCCTAATGTTGAACTGTTGTAGCCTAACTGTTTATAATCCTCGACACCGTATCGACCTAACCTGTAAAAGGCTCCAACGCCGCGGAAAGGCATAGGAAACAGCTTGACCACTTCCATGTGGCTCGTCGGCTCCCAATTCGCTATCCAGCCCTGGCCAGGGAACAGCAGGTCCATCGCCGATAGCGCCATAGGTATCTCATCCACGGGCACACCAGTCTGTCTTGACAGTTCTTCGTATTCCTGATCGCGTCTGTCAGTGAGTATGAAGCCTCCCCAACACCAAAGAAACACTTGCCAAAAATAGGGGTACCGTACGAGATTTGGGTGGGTTCGAAGTTTTTCCAGTCCAGCTCGGAAGGACTCCGGTAGCGAGGCTAGCCAGAGATCGTCTATTCCCAGTTGTTTCACCGGCATGACCGGTAATCTGCCATTATCGCGTAGTACAACATAATCGACGGCTGCCTTAAGCAGCGCCAGCCGAGCCCGATGCTCCAAATACAGGGAGGCCTGGACGAGTGGGTAATTACCAGCATTTAGTGCGTCATTGAGCACTCTGCGGAACGAGCTAGCGGAAGGCTGCGGATCCCATTGCTCACCGCCGATCTCTGCACAGATAGACGCCGACAGCCGTGGATGGGTGCGATAGGCGTCGTATAACGCAGCAGCACGCTCTCGAGCATCTGGTTCGAAGAAAATGCCATTATTCACCAGACGATAGTAGTTCAGTGCCTCTCTCGGCCCGTTGCTGTGTGGGTTCACCTTACACTCGTGCCTGATCACCTCTAGCAGGCGGCGCTCGACCCACAGAGACCACCGCCAGTTAGTGACCACTATGTCATCGGCGGAAACCGGATACCCAGCGTCTTGAAACGCCTTTGACATCTCAGAGGGATTTGCATCGGGACAACAGATGAGACGTATGTCTAGGGTTGCTGCCTTGCGCTGAGCAAAGTCGATGTCCTTATTGGGCGGCCTAGTGGATGTGAACAACACTCCCTGACCTATACCCAGGTATGCCATCCATCCCCTGATCTTGAAGATATCAGTAAACCCCCATCCACCGGACTTCACCTCCACAATAGTCGATTTAGGAAGCCCACCACCGTAGTCAGTCAGAACGACATCCAGCTCTAGTACCTGTTCGGGACCTCGTTCATCGATAATGTTCTTGTCGACATAGTAGCCGGTCGCTTGAAACATGGCTGCGACATAGTCTTCGAGTTCTTTGCCGCTGGGCGCAGCTGGTAGGTGGACCAAACACTCTCACCTCGCGAGGTCAAGGGTATGTCTATGTGCGAATTTGACAACGCGTGAGCACCTCTAAGTCCATCATGGGCTCAGATATCATGTCTGCGTCGAAAGTCACTCAAGCTGGGCTTGAGAACCCACATCACCCTTCAGCGTCCTCTCCGCTTCGTCCAACTCTTGCGCTTCGGCGGACTGAGAAAGTGGACGCGGAAGCGGATACCGCGGTCGCGCGGCATTACTGCACATCCCAGTCTGTGTGAGATGGAAAAGGTTTGCTAATAAACGCCGGGTTAACACTCAAGGCTCACACTGTAGTTGCCCCTGCACGGACTGCTTTCTTCGCCCGCTCTGCGCACTATTGTGCAGCATGATAGGCCCAGCAGTCCTCAATGCTGGATGAACCGATAGTCCAGTCCTCCAGGAGAATGAGTTCCCTGAAGGAAGCCCCCTAGGCAGTCGCACGAGAATTAATTTCTTTGTCAGGGTCATCACAACTGCAACCCCTTGCCTACGGCAGTTCCGGGGTCTGAGTAGAATATCGCATCCACCTTCTCGGCCACATCACCGGGCACATCGAAGTAGTGGCGACGATTCTCCAGCGGGACAAGGGCCCGCTTTCCACCGTTGTCCATCACCATCTGAAGTGGCTCGGTGAGCGACCGCAGACCTTTCAGGTTCCCCTGCATCGACAGGTCACCGAGCACCACCAGTCCGGCGTGCACCGGCGTCTTGCGGAGGGCGGACACCATGGCGAGAAAAAAGGCCACTCCACAATCCACGGGTGTCCGGTTGCCCAATAGATCGACCGCTTCCACATGCAGGTCTTGCGTCTCCAGCAGTTGGGCTAGCCCCATTTCGCCAGCCTTCTGCTTAAGGTAGGAGAAGGCGCGGTCGAGCGACTCCTTGATGGTCCGGTCCATGCCGGGCGTGCGCAGCTTCCCGGTGCCCGCCGACAGCCCGACCTCGATCCGGTAGAGCGACACGGCGCCCTCGTCGGTGACGCCGGCGGTGTAGACCGTGCCGGGGGGCAGGGGATCGCTGGAAATGAGATTGCGCCCTCCCTCCTCGGGCACGCCGACGAACCGCTCCTCCCGGGTCTCCAGGTCGATGTACGAGAAACTGGTGCGGGCGTACTCGCCCGGGAGCATCTTCTTGAGCTGCTCCTTGACCCGGCGCCGCCCTTCCATGGCGATCTCCAGGTAGTCGCGCACGTCCTCCCGCGTGAACTCCCCATGCGGGTGGAGCAGCTTCAGGAAACCGGCGACCGTTTTGCGCACCGCCTTGACATCCCGCGCCTGGAGGTGGCTGCCCAGGGAGAAGTACCGGTCGATCACCTCGGTCCAGTTCTGCTTCCGCAGGGCCCGGAAGGCCTCGGCCAGGTAGTCCACGACGAAGCCGTAGTGGTTCGTGAACAGCTCCGGCGACAGCTTCGGCGTCTCCCAGCCGGGCAGATAGAAGTGGAAGCGGTCGATCAGGGCGGGGTCCTGCATGGCGTCGGGCAGCGGCTGGAACAGCGTGCTCGACCGCACCAGCACCTCGACCGGCTGGTTGATGTTCCCGACAAAAACCATGGAGGCGTCGGCCACGATTTCCTCCCGCCCCCGGGAGAAGGAGCCCGACTCCAGGTAGTCCTTCATGATCTGGACGGCCGTCTTGTCCTCGAACTGGATGCCCGCCACCTCGTCGAAGGCCACCACGTCCCACAGCCCGACGAGACCGATCTTCCCCGTGCCCAGGTTGTAGAACAGGTTGGCCACCGTCGTCTTGCCGCCGGAGATCAGGATGGTGTAGGGCGAGACTTCCCGGTAGACAAACGACTTTCCCGTCCCGCGCGGCCCCAGCTCGACCAGGTTGAAGTTCCGCTCCACCATGGGGATGAGCCGGACCAGCAGGAGCAGCTTCAGCCGCCTGGACATCCCCTGAGGCTCCAGGCCGATCGACCGGAGCAGAAGGTCGATCCACTCGTCCGTGGTGAAGGCGAAGCGCCGCCGCTCGAAGTCTTCCAGGTTGAAGGTGGCCAGCTGGATCGGTTTCAGGTCGGTAATCCAAAACGGGCTTCGCTTGCCTGTCTGGGACTCGTCGAAGTGGTACTCCATCCTGACCTGGGCCCAGATGCCGCCTTCGAGAAGCCGCTCGTACCGGTTGACCAGCTCGTCGGGGATGTGGACGTCGCGATCACCGAAGTTGACCAACTCCGCCCAGTACTTGTCTTCAGACTTAGAAAGGCGAACCCTGACCTTGTCGATGAAGGTGTGCGAGCCCCGTTCCCGCAAGCGGGACTGGGCCTTCATCGCCTCATCAGGCCGTACGTAGTTGGTGGCGAGGGTCTCGTTGACCACGCGCAGCCCCATCTCGATGACGGCCTCGTCATCGGACGCGCAGTACTTCCCGATCAGGTACTCCAGCACGTAGACCGGGACGTTCGCCCCAACCTTCATCTTGCGGACCAGGTCCTTGCGCACGACCTTGCCCGCAAAGACCTCGTTGGCCTTCCGATCCAGTTCCGGCAACGGCGCCAGCCCCCTTGAGAATTGAGAAGGATGGTTCCCAGCAGCAGCCCGTGCTCAGATCAGCTCATACCGCAGGTTACGCTGAGCCAGCACCAGGCCGGTGCGGCTATCCACGACCTGTACCGTAAACTCACCCTGGCCATCAAGATCGCTGCTCAGCTTGAGGAACACCGTGTTGGGTTTCTGGCTGACGAGGGTGACCTCCTTCGTCTGGTCGTTGAAACCTTCCGCGACCATGACCTCGCCGACCTCCTGGTCACCCAGCAGGACGGTCAGCCGCACGGTGCGCTCGGGCTCGATCACCGAGGCATACAGCAGGTCCACCTTGAAGGCGCGGTTGGTGACCGGGTCCGACCCCGGCGCCAGGCGCACGTCGGATCCCCTGGTCGCCTTCTGCGGGCTTTCCAGCCGCAGCGACAGGATAGGGATCACCAGTTCCTGCAGGCTGATGCCGCCGTGGAAGTACGCCTCCGCTCCCCCCTGTTTCCGGAAGATGGCGAGGCCCCTGGGGAAGACCAGCTCCAGGTCGCCGGACAACCCCAACTGCGAAGCCTTGAACTGGTGGGCGTAGGCGGGCGGCGTCACGTGCCTGCCGACCCAGCAACGGCGGTGGAGCTCCAGCGTCTGGCCGCTGGGCGCCTCCATCTTCTGATCATCGCCCCGCTCGTAACCGAACAGGTGCCCGTGGTCGGCCGCCACCACCACGCGGGTGAAGCCCAGTCGGCGAACCCGCTCGATGCCGCGGCGCAGGCTCTTCAGCACCCGGGTCATCGCATGGCGGGCGTGATGGAGGTTGTCCTGTTCGCCCTCGGCATCGATCTCCTGCGAACGGATCACGACCAACTGCTTCTTCTCCACCGCCCTCCGGAGCCGCGCGTCGCCGGCGCTCAGCAGCTGGTCCAGCGTCAGGTCCGCGAGCACCCCGGCCCCGACCTTGCTCTGCAGGTAAGCCAGACGGTCGGCAGCCGTCTGGAGGACCTGACCGTCCACCCTCAAGGCCAGCCGGTCGCCCTTCGCCGTGAGCTCAACCCCCTTCTCGGCCCCCGGCATGAGGGCGGCCATGCCCACGGGGGTCACGGTCGGGGGCGTGGCGATGCCAGCCTCGAGCCGTTTCTCGGAGGCCGTCAGGCTATCGTACAGGTCGCGCCCCATCTCGAACCGGAGGGCGTCCACCAGGAAGTAGGCGACGCGCTCGCCGACCGCCAGGAGGGGTTCGACCCACCGGGCGTAGACATCGGTCTGGTGGGGCAGGTCCTCGAACTCGAACTTGCGTTCCGCCAGCGCGGCGTCGAACCGCTCCGCCATCAGCCCGACGGTCCGCTCGTACCGGTCGCGCGCGCCGCGCACCAGCCGGTCGAGGACGAACTCGTGCTCCATGTCCGCGAGGTGCGCCTCCAGCCGGCGCTGGGCAAAATCCAGCCGCCACCAGTCGTGCAGCTCGCCGCCGTACCGCCGGACCATGTCTGCGGGTGAGAGCCCGACCGCCTGTTTGAGCTCCTCTCCAATACGGTCGGTTTCCCGGCACAACTGCAAAGCCCACTCCGCGGCCGCCCACTGCTCCATCCGGGACGGATCCTGCTTCACCCAGAAGCAGGCCTTTCCACGGTCAAGAATCTGAAATGCCGCGTCCAAGTTCGCCTCATCGACCACTAACCGTTCCAACCAGCGGAGCGCCTGTTGCTCCGCAAAGGGGAAGGTGTCGAAGTGGGGCAATGATCTCACGGGCACGCCCCATCCGGCGACCCCGGTCTCCTGCTCCACCTGGTGCGCGCACTCCGCGTAGAAATCCGGTGCGGTGCTGCGGAGGGCCGCGAGCAGCTTACGGACTTGCTCCATCTGCTGCACAGAAGGCCGCGGGATGGCGGCCAGCGCAGTGGGCTCGGGATTCAGTCCGTGGCGGAACTCAGACAGGAGCAGGTGCCGCATGATGGCCAACCGGAGTTGGCTGTGGGACCCGATGCCATCGGCCCTTAGTCCGTAGGCGGACGCGCACAGATCACACAGGTCCGAAAAGGCGTTTCGCTCATCCACCCGCGCTTCCCAGGCGGGGTCGGTGAGGTACTTCAGGAGAATCTCCTGCTCGCTGTGGGTCTTGAACACCGCATGGAGCAGGCTGGGCTCCTCCTGCTCCGCCAGGGCATCCAGGTCCTGAAGCCGGGGGCTCTTGGTGGAAAGGAAGTGATCAATCGCCGCCTCGGGTATCCGACTACCCAGCCCCCCGACGGCTGCGCTCCGGAGGCTGACCTCCAGAGCACGTCCGGCCAGGACAAACTCGAGCAACGGACTGGCGTCCCGCTGCTTTGCCGGGACGTACAGCAGGAGCTGTTTCCCCTTGGCCCGGTCGGCAGCCGAGAGGTTGTTGAAGTGGGGCTCCGCGGCCCGCCGCTGTTCGTAGTAGCTGCCCCTGTACGGGATCACGACCCGGTTGGGTTCCTCCAGGTAGGGCAGCA
Source organism: Symbiobacterium terraclitae (assembly GCF_017874315.1). NCBI lineage: Bacteria > Bacillati > Bacillota > Clostridia > Eubacteriales > Symbiobacteriaceae > Symbiobacterium > Symbiobacterium terraclitae. The sequence continues at coordinate 6,691 of NZ_JAGGLG010000016.1, forward strand.
ACGTTTCGTAGTACCTTTCCGGGTCGAACCAGACCACCAGGCTCTCCTCTTTGAGAACCCGGCTGACGTGGTCCACGACCCACTGGCTTACCGGTCCCAACATAGGCTCGTCTCCCTCAGCGGAACTTGTAACGCTTGTACATGCTCGCCCACGGGTACTTGCCGGCCTTCAGTTCTTTGTAGCACGCGGCCGCCTCCTTCCACGGCACCAGCCGGTGCAGCGGCGCGATGTTGATCAGCACCCCGTCGTCCAGGTCCGGGTCGTAGCCCGCGTCAGCTACAGCCCGGATCTCGTCCCGGAACGCCGCGATCTCCTGGATCAGGTCCTCCTGGGCCTCCACCTTGCGGGCCAACGACCGGGCACTCCGCTCACCCCCGTCCCGTGCCCGGGCGTATTCCGCCTTCAGCCTCGCCAGCACGTCCTGCTCGTGGGCCAGCTTGGGCTCCACGTAGTCGCGCAGGGCCACGTAAAGCGTATCGCGATTCAGGCGCGGGTAGTAGAGCCAAAGGCCGTACGATTTCCGGGCGGATTGCAGCAACCAATAAATCGGCGCCTTCCGCCGGCTCCTCGAGTACCGCTGGATATGGAGGGGGAAGAACTTGCTGGCGAAGAATTGGCGCAGATCCCGCACCCCCAAAATCCGACATGCCTCTTGTTCGACCGCATGGGCATCCGCAAAGAGCAACGTGAGCACCCGGCGGACCAACGCCACCAGGTCGCAGGGGTGGCCCTCGTCATCCGGCAGAATGCCCGTCCACTGGATGGGGATCGGATACCCATCCGGCCCGTCGGCCGGGGTCGCTGGCAACCCCGAGCGGCCTGGAAGCATACCCGGCGAGCAGGGCGGAAGCGGCGCAAACGGGTCCGGCAGTGGCGGCTCCCGCCGATGGAGCGCTTGCCTCAGGTCGAACCGACCGAACAAGCAGCCCACAACGTAGGACAGGAGTTCAAATGTCGCCCCTTGCAGATCGCCAGGCTTCCCGACAGCGGCCTCCTCGTCCTCGTCGTCTGCCGGCTCGGCGGGATCTCCGCTCGTGTCCACGACCACTAGGTCCTCGCCGGTCAGGCCGTAGAGTTGGGCGACCTGGTCGTCGAGCGCCTGCCAGGCTTCCTGTATGGTGAGCTCAAGCTTGGTCGCGGTGGCGGTCCAGTTCTCGAACCGGAGGGCCAGCGTAGCGCCGTCGGTCTGAAGAAGGACGGGCAGCCAGAACAGATGGGAGGTCTCATCCCCCCAGTCCAGACGCCGTCGGGCGTCGACCGCCTTGCGGACCAGACCCGCCAGCCCGTGGACGTCATGCGGAACGGAAGTGCGCTGGATGATCCCCACCTCGTAGGAACGCGCGGCCGCATCCGCCGCCCCCAGCTGCAGGCTGACCAGCGCGGCGAACGGCCGGCTCTGCAGGAGTCCCAGCCACTCCAATGGCCGTGAGGTGAAGACGGCCGGGCCTTTGTGCCCAAAGATCGCACCCGAAGGCAACGTCCGGAAGGTAATGCCGCTGGTAGTTCGGAGGGGATACGTCAGACTTGGGAGGAAGTACCAGTCGGTGTTCTGCGGCCTGGACATCAAGCGGCCTGTCTGTGGATCCACGAAAGCCTTGATGTTAGCTCCATCTCGCTCCCAGTCGACCACCAAGTGGACGTCGGCATAAAATGGCGAATACGCCCCGCCCTTGGCAAACGGTACCCACTTCTTTCCCTGAAACGTCTGCGCGCGGAACTCCTCGGGGGTGGTCTGCGCCGTTCCGGTCACCACCCGCTCCGGCGCAACCTCCCACCAAGCCCGTACAAAACGACAGTCGTCCGCCGTCGCCAATCCCTGTTTAACGGTTCGTCCATCGCCCTCAAACGGCGGTAGTTCCTGAAAGAGGTCGCGGATCCGGTCGCTTACCCAGTACGCAAACGGGCTCCCGGGCACCTTGCCGAAAGCTTCCGGATCTATCGCGTAGATCGGGGGCCTAACCGCCTCACCGGTGCGCAGTCCCGTCACCGCCTCCGCAAGGGCGGTCTCTTTGTCCTCCGCCTGCAGGAGGCGAAGAAAGAGAATCTCGCTCATTCTACCACCTCCAGGCAGTAGGCCGCCGTCTCGACCATGGCAGTATCCAGCACCCCCGCTCCGAGGTCCGCCACCACGGTGGGCCGGGCCTTCTTCAGGAGGATCTCCTCCCGCCACTTCTGGAAGGAGGTCAGGAAGAATCCCGTGCGCGACGTGATGGCTCCCAGCTTACCACCCTTGCGGAGCAGCTCCAGCCCCCGCTCGACAAAAGCGGCATACAGGTCGTTCTTGGTCCGCGGGTAGTTCTTCTCGATATAGGCCTTGGAAAGCTTGGTCGCCGCGCCGAAGGGCGGATTCATCAGGACCACGTCGTACTTCTGCCGGAGCAGCTCCAGGAACCGCAGCCCCTGCGCGCCGTCGCGGGCGAAAAGGCGACGAGAGACGTACTTCCCGTCCTGGGTGTGGGCCGCATATTGCCGCAGCAGGGCGAGGAGCCGATCCTCAACCTCATCCCAGAAGGCCTCTGCGTCTTCCACTAGATGATCACCGGAAACCCCGGGCAGCGCCGTCGCGAACGGGCCTTTCTGCCACTCTTGGCGCTCATCTTCGATTAGCCGCGACAGCGTCTGCTCCACCTTCAAGAGGCTGCCCGCCTCGCCGGCCAGCTTCATCTCACCCCAGACGGCCTCGGCCAGGCGCCTCAGCACCGCCGAATCGAGCGCCTCGAGGAACTCATTGAACAGCGCAGCATCACCCGGCATGGGCTCGGCGCAGACCACGTTGACAGACGTCACCTTGGCTTCCGGATGGTACTTTTTCGCCTTCAGGTAGAGAGCGAGGCTGGCGATCTGTACCGCCCGCGGGTCAATATCGATGCCGAACAGATTATGCTCTAGGATCAGCCCGGGGATCTCCGCCCGCGGATACCCCTCCTCCTCGTAGATCGCCGCCAGCACGTCGAAGGCATAGAGCAGGAAATGCCCGCTGCCGCACGCCGGGTCGAGCACCCGGATCTCCGTTGGGGATCGCTTGGGCCGCGGCGGGACTTGCTCACCAGGCCGCACAATCATATACGTGCATCGTTCCGCCAGCTGTGTGTTGGGTTTCATCTCATACCAGAGGCGGCCGAGGGTGTTATCCGTGAGGAACCGGACCACGCAAGCCGGCGTGTAGAACTGGTTGCGGAAGGAGAGCTCGTAACTATTGCGGGGGGCGTTACTTTCCTTGCGGGCCTGCTCCCGCTGTTCCTTAGGGGTAAAGTACTGGTAGATCCACCCGATCGTCTCATCCTCCAGCCAGATCTCCGCGAGGTCCGGCCGGTTCAGCTCCGTCAGCACGTCCTTCAGGGCCGCTGGGCTGGGAAAAATGATCGAAGCCGGCGTCGACCGGTCAAAGAGCACCGGCAGTTCCACCGAAGCCTCGTCAGACAGGAGCTCCAGGTAGAGGCGGTAGCCCTCTTCCTCCGTGGGCGTGACGGTGCGGAAGGGCATCTGGAAAGTCCGGAATCCGGAGGAATCCATCCCCCTACCCACGGACTCAGGGATGAGCTTCCGTGCTTCCATCATCCGCAGAGCGGCCAGCCGGTTCAGATAGGTAAACGCTACCTCCCGCGCGAACCGCTCCACCGCGGCCGCCCACTGCTCTTGCGTCGGCTTTCCTGGGCCGACAGTCGGGTCCGCCGAAAGCTCGTGGGCGATGGCAGCTTCCAGGTCCTGGCGCTCGCGCGCCAGGACCTGGTTCCTTGTCATGGTGGGCATGGACTCGATCGGCTCGAACCGCCCGTCCCGCCCGATGCCGTACGTGCCCTCCAGTTGGGCCAGGATGTCTTCCTGGAGCCGCTTGCGAATCGCAACCGTCATGTCGAGGATCCGCATCCGCACTTCGCGTTGCACAGCGCCGGCCTCCTGTTACTCCAGAATGACCTTGACATCTTGCTGGAGCAGTTTCGCACAGTAGTCGCGCAGGCGACCCAGGGCCTCTTCCAGCGTCTCCTGGTCTTCGATCGCACCGGAGACGAACTGGGAGACCTTCACCCGCTCGATGCGGGCCTTCGGCTGCGTGAGCTGTTCAATTTCGTAGATTGCCTGTGCGACCGCCTGATCCACGGCCTCGATGTGGGCTTCCATCTCCAGGATGGTCGGGTCGGTAGGTAGCGCCCGCTCGTCAAAGATCCGTTCCACACCGGCCCGCTGGTGCAACGTGAGGAGCACGTCGCGCTGCTGGGCCTCGCTCAGTTCCGTCCACCTGGCGTGCCCCTTGACCGTTTCGATCGCCGCCAGGTAGACCTCCCGCCGCCTGCCGTATACCCGCCTGTACAGGTCCACGTAAGCCTTAACCAGGAGGGAACGATCCGTCCTGATTGTCGGTAGCGATTCGAACCAGCGCTCAGACTCCAGATTGTCCCGGAGCCGGTGGGCGGCCTCTCGGAGCGGCTCTCCCTCAGCCCGCTGCTCGAGCGCGCTCCATGCCGTCCGCAGGGCCTGCCGGGCCTCGCGCACGGTCTCGATGGTACTGGTCCCCAACTCGGCCTTCAGGCGATGCGTGAACTGGTGCCACTCTGCCAAGTCGTCGGCCGAGTCCAGAAACGCCTTGATCAAGTCGTCTGTCGACTGGTTGGCGATGGCATTCAGCGTCTTGAGGTACAGGTCCAGCCGCTCAGCCCCCCGGAGCCCCGCCTGGTAGAGCTTCTTCTGCACGTCGTGCACCACGGCGCTCTCCTGGTCGCGGACCTCCTTGATGGCCTGCGCAATTGGGCCGGGGTCATCGAGCGGCGCTTCCTTGCCGTAGATGCTTTCCAAGCGTGTACCCGCCATCACCTGCTGCTCCCAGGTGATGCCGCCCGACTTCGGCGCAAAGGAAGCCGCGCGGAAACCCGGCAGGGTCGCGAACACTTCCCGAGCCCCAGGATCCGTATGGCTCTGGATCCGCTGGCCCGCGGACGTGATCTCCAGCTTGCCAGCCCTAAGGAGAATGGCCGTCGCCAGCCGAACGGGCTCGGAATCCCACCCGTATCCGAAGCCCCGGAAGTGGTCGACCAGCTGTTTGCCGGTTACTTTCTCCCCCATCCGGTGCTGTCGGTCGATGTACTGGAAGATCTCGGCTGCGATGTCCGCGTCCGCGTTGGGCTTGTACTGCCCGCCTTCTTTGACCACCAGCCCCAGCCGGTTGGTCCCGACGTGGCAGACCTCTGACAGGGTGCCCAGGTTCTTGCCCTCGATGACCTTGAAGATGTCCGCATCCTTGACCATCACCGCGGCGAGGTCGAACTTCGGGTAGAGGGCAGGCACCACGTGGGCGAACAGTTGCTGCAACACGTCCGAAAGGTCCTCTGCCAGCGATCTGGCATCGCGGCGGACGCCCCGGAAGTAAGTGTCACCATTCATCAACGCACGGGACAGTAGATTCTTAACGTTGGAAGCGTGGCCCGCCAGCCGGCGCTCCTCCATCTCGAGCTGCTCCCGGACGCCCCGGTCCCGGGCGCTCCGCTTGTACGTCTCGATCATCCGGAAGGACCGGTGGTACTGATCCAGCTCCTTGTACAGCGCCGATCCGATCGCGGCGACCCAGAAGACCGTCTGGCTCTCCCGGGAGCGCTCCAGCGCTTCCTTCCGTGCGGTCTCAAACCGTTCTTCGTCCACGAGGAGTAACTCGACGTCCACGTCGCCGGCGTTGCCCAGTACCTCGCCGGCGAAGCGGATGGTGGGCCGGAACGTGCGATGGCCCCTGTGGCGGTAGCCACGCACGTCCTTGAACAACTCGGCCAGAAGGACCTTCTGGTACCGGATGCACTCCCCTTCACGCGGCTCGGGCAGGTTCTGGCGCTCCTTGGCCCATTTTTTGCCTTCGGGTGTCAAGAGCCGCCAACCGCCCTCCGCCTCCTCGATCCACTGGTTATTCTTCAGTAGGTCGAGGGCGGCCTGGACCTCGGGGAGAAGCGACGGCGAGTGGATGTGCGGGTGGAGCACGGCGGCCAGCGTCTCGGGACTGCGCTTCACGTTTCGGACAAACTCCAGAAGGCAGATCGCCTTGGCGACCTTCCCTACCAGGGGATACTGCTCCGGCGGGAAATCCCGCAGGATCCGGTCAATGTCGGCCCGCCGGTCGGGATGCACGAACTGCTCGATCAGGTCATAGACCATGTCGAGTGTGACCAGCGCCCCGACCTCCTGCGAACCGAGGCCGACCCGGTCGGAGATGATGGCCTGCTGGGCCAGCTTGATGATCGTCCGGCTGCTGCCGCCCGTATGGGTGGAACCGCCGGCCTGAAGCCGCAGGCCGGAGATGATGTCCACGATCAGGTCGATCTGGTAGGGCAGGAAGGGGTAAAACCGCACAAACCCCTCGGCCGTAAGGCCGGGGTAACGAGCGGAGCCGTCCAACCGGGTGAATGTGGCCAGCTGCCCCTTGAAGGTCTCAAACAACCGCTCGAGTTCGTCCCTGGCGGCGGCCCTCTTGGCCAGGACCCGCCGGCTGGTCACCTCCGCGATGTCGGCCGCGACCAGGTCCACCCGCAGGGGAAAGCGGTCCTGGAGCCGCGCCAGCTCGATGCGGGTCTGATCGAGGGAACTGACAATCTCGTCCAGACGCTCCTGAGAGGTCACCGCCACCCAGACTTTCCCCCGGCCCTTGACACCCAGGGCCTGCACCACGCCCTGGAGATCGAGCATCTTGTCCGTGGAGCGCGCGACGTACTGGCCGACCTCGTCGATGACGAAGATCACCGCGCGGCCCTCGCCCCGGCGCTTCATCAGCTCGAGGACGCGGTCGGCAAAGCGGTTCGGGTCGGTGTCGATGTCGATCTTCTGGATGCTCTTGGCCCAGGAGTCGGCCGACGGGTACGTGACCGGATCCATTTCGTGTAGGACACGCGACGCCTGGTTGATCGCCAGGACGATCAACTCCCGCCCCTGTCGCCAGGGCCGGCCATAGAGTTGCTCGTAAAGGGCCTCGAACTCGGCCAGCTTGCCTTCGGCCTCCAAGTTGATCTCAAGCTCGGCGAAGTTGAAGTCCTGGGAGTAGCCCAGATTCCGCAGGAGAGCGCGGTACATGAGCGTGGTGATGCGCTCGGACCCGCTCTTGGCCATCCGGTCGGTCGCCACGTCGAAGATGATCGCCTGGGTCGGGATCCGGCGGATGATCTCGTGCAAGACGACCCGGAGCCGGTCCGATCCGGCCCCGGGCAGCCGGTCAAGGAAGAGGTCAACCGCCCGGTCGCCCAGGAGCGTGCGGTTCTCCAGGATGTAGCCGAGGATCTTCGCGAACGAGGACTTGCCGGAACCGAAGAAACCGGAAATCCAGATACCGATGCCCTCGTGGGGCTTCTGCGGGGTCTCCAGATACCGCTCGAGAAGGTCAGTGAAGGCCTCCTGAATCTTCTCCGTAACGACATACTCGCGGATCTCCCGCGCCACGATCGCCTCGTCCGTCTGGTCGACCTTGATAACCTCTTCGATGGTGCGGTGAATGTCATACTCGAACAGGTCATCAACCCGAAGTTTCGCCAGCACCATAGAGATCCTGCTCCTTCAGCGTCTCTTCAGTAAATCCGAGGCCGGTAGTTAGGATCCGGTTCGCATACACCCATGAAGCTGAGCGCCCGAGTGCCGTGCAGGGTCCCGGGATAGCAGAGAATGGTTGACACGCGCACTCCGCTGAGGTTCTCCAGGAGTGCGGACGTCCGGAAGACCGGGTAGAGGCTGCCCGCCCGAACAAGAACGGCCACGTCTCTGCTGGGATCCAGGTCCCGAAGCCGCTCCCGGACGAGGTGATCCAGGGGCACCTGGTTGGAAAGGATGTTATGAATTGTATCGACCGTAAGCTCCAAACCATACTCCCGTTCCGCATCGAAGAGGGCCTCGGGCGGAGTCGCGGCCTCGATAGCCTCCCACATCAGATCGGCCAGGTTGATGGTGTGCAGCGTCCTGCCCGTGCTGAGGTACAGATCGCGCCCCAAGAGCTCGATCTCCCGCCGGAGGGCCAGTTCCTCGGTAGGGTGGTACAGAAGAATCGCGAACGGCATGTCCGCGTAGTCGCTTATTGCGATCCGGTCGGCGAGCAGGTCAGGCTTCAGCCGGTTCTCAATGCGCTCCTTCAACGAGCCGCCGGACACAGGTTCGTAGGTCGTTCCAGGTCCAGTCAATGCGCCTGATCCCCCCCGCTGCTTCGTATTTCAGGCCCCCGGACTGATGGGCGGCCAGGAAGTACCGCTCCACCTGGTCTTCTTCCAGAAGAAAGACCTTCCAGTCCGGATGGCTGAAGATCTGGCTGGCGCCTACTCCGCGGTCGTGGAGGCTGTAAGCGACGTACAGGAATACCGGTTCGGACAGGGATACGAAGCGAAACTGCTTGCGGCCATGGCCTTCCAGGAGACCGAAGTCGCGACATGCCGCCAGGAGACCGCGGCCGGTCTTGGTGATGATGTTTTCGGACCAGGGTGGGTCGATCTGTCCCTGCCGGATCAAGCCACGTATGAACTCGGCGGCGTCGGTCACATCCAGGTGAACCCGTCCCTGGACGTAGAGTGGGAAGAGGTGTTGCGTGATGAAATCGTAGAGCAGGTCATCCACGAGGGCGGTCTGGTAGAGCATCAGCTGATGCAGGTCGCGCTCGGGAATCCCGGTTGCAATCAACTCATGAAGTAGATCGGCCACGGGCGGCGGAAACCGCCGGAAGAAGATGCGGGACAGAAAGTCCCGAACCCGGCTCCGCGAGGTCTTGCCGATGACGTTCTCCCGGATGACCCGTTCGGCAAAGTCCTTTGGGTCTGTACCGGGCTCCCACTCGCGCAACAGCGCCATACACTCGGCCACCATGGCGCCACCTTTCTGCATGTTGGCGGTGTAATGCCGCATCACAGCACCACCCGCAGGTAAGGGGCCACGAACTCCCCCGGAGCCGAGAACTGGTAGCCGGCAATCAAGAGGCCGAGGATCTCCGCACCCGTCCAGTCGGCCTCATGCGGAAGATCACCAACGCAGACCGACCGATTAGCCCGGGCCGCGGTGCGTCGGACACGCTCCACCAGATGGGGCGTGGTGAACTCGAGCTGAGTCAGCTGGGCGACGAGTTCCTCCCCCGATGGATTGCCAAGCTCGTCGATCCAGGCGTCGGGAGCGTCGAGCTTGGCCTGCGTATGCTTCTTCTGTAGGAGCAGGTCGGACAGTTTCCGATTCATCGCCTCACCCAGGTCGAAGAGGGTGATGGCTGGAATTGAGGGAATGCGGCGCCTGTGTTCTGCGGCTGCCCCCGAAATGGAAAGCTGGATGGCAGCCCAGGGGCCAGTGCGGGGAAACAGCCGCGAGAGGACTAAGCTACTGGCCTTGCCGTAGGTGTCCGTCTCCCACCATCCCATCCGGCTCTTCTCCCCGATGCGAGCGATAATCGCCTGAGCCGTTAGCCAGAGATCGAGCGACACTAAGAACCACCTTTTTCGACCGATACTTCATGAACCTGTTCGACAGTTGTGCACGATTGACCTTCTAGGGCGCCAACGTCTCAGTCGTGCTATATCGGGATCAAATCGAATACGTCAACCGAGACACCCTGGGTTCTTTGCGACCATGGTGACGGCGTTCGCCTCTTGACTGGTCTGGCTGCTCTACTCCTCATCGGATGGGTCGCCTCGCACAACTCCTCGACCAGTTCTTCAACCCCGGTCACCCGCTTGAACGACCGTGTCACCCACCCGACAGGCCGAACGGCACGCCTCATATCCTGAGATGCCCCCTTCGTAGGCTTGGCCATCTCAAACTCCTCCATCGGCGGAAACAGGTGCCGAGGCTCCCCCAGAAACTCCTTCTTGGGAAACCATCACGACGCACAGTGGTTTGCTAGCATACATTTTAGCAGAGGGCAGTGACGCCATGGTGTCACTGCCCACATTTACGTACGTTTATCCTATGAAGGATTTCCCACCCCTCTCCTGAACACTTACCCTCGTAGCACCCACGCAGGAGGTGATCCCCGTGCCCGGCTGGCAGTACCGGGAAGGCGCACTCGTCTACGAATCCCCCGGCGTCACTGTCACCCTCAACGCGCACACCGGCCCCGCGCCGGCCTACCGGCCCGACCTGCCGGAGGCCCTGCCCGGCTGTTCCCCCTTCCTCCTCTGGGAATGGGCCCAGTACCGGGTCACGTTGGCGCCGCCCCTTCCGGGCATCGCCCTCCACGTGGGCGACCAGGTCGTCCGGCCGGTCGCAGACGGCGTCTACCTCTTCCGCTACGAGAACGCCCTCGGCGCCTCCCGCATCCGCCTGGCCAGCGCGCCCGTCCCCGACCTCCCCGTGGAGGTCATCAGCCACAAGCTGGCCGGCGACGGCCTCGCCAGTTACCCCCGCCTCTACCGGGCCATGGTCCGGCAGGTCACGGGCGACCTCCTCACCCTCCCCTTCCACCTCACCGGCGCCACTGCCCACGCCACCCGCATCCACGACGGGCCGCCGTCGCCGCTCTTCACCCTCCACTTCCTCCGCCACCACGGCCGCACCCTCGCGGCGGCGCTGGAGGCCGTCGGCCGCAGCCCTCACCGGGTGCTCACCCGGGAGGAGCTGGTCCGCCCCGTCGCCATGGCCACCCGGCTGGACGGCGCCGCCCTCCGCTGGGGCCTCACCCACCCCGACAGCTGGGCGGTCACCGCCGGGGACGGCGGCTGGTTCCGCCTCGGCGGCCAGGCAGTCCTGCCCGAGCGGCTGCTGCAGCAGCGGGCCGAGGAGACCTTCGACACCCACGAGAACCGCTTCGTCCGCCACTTCCTCCTCTCCCTGCGGCAGGCGGTGGACGACGCCCTCACCCCGCTGGAAAGATATGGAGGCAGGCAGAGTCGCCTCCAGGCTGTCGGCACCGTTCAAACCGACCCTGTAGCTGCCCGCGAGGGCGTTCCCCAAGATGACAGCGCCGATCAGACCGTCCCCCGGGTTACCAGTGAGGGCGACCCCCAAGGTGACAGCGCTGGCCAGGCCGACCCCCGGGCTGCCGGTGCCCCTGAGAGCGATCGCCACGCCGACCTCGCCGTGCAGGGCGGCCCCCACGCTGATCGCAGCGGTCCGACTGATCTCCGGGCAGAGCTCACCACCCTGGCGCACCACCTGGACGAAGCCCTCGCCTGGCCCTGGTGGGACGAGGTGGGCGAGCTGGTTCACCTGCCCGAGCAGTCCACCGTGCTCCACGGCAAGGACGGCTACCGGGAGCTCTGGGCCCTCTACCCCGAGTTCCTGCTGGGCCGGTCCCCCTTCGGCTACGGCCTCGACCGGGCCATCGCCGCCCGGGACGTGGCCACCCTCTACGAGTACTGGTGCTTCTTCCGGCTCATCCGCGCCCTGGAGCCCGCGCTGGGCCCGGCGCGGCTGCGCCTGCGGGCAGACGAGACCGGCGGCCTCGACTGGCGCACGGCCGCCCGCTTCGGCGACGGGGGATGGCGCCTGGTCTTCAACCGGCCCGCCCGGGGCGGCCGGGAGAGCTATAGCCTCGGGCTCCGGCCGGACTTCACCCTCATCGGCCGCGCCGGCGTCGCCCTGGTGCTGGACGCCAAGTTCCGGGCGGACGCCCCCCGCCCGGACCTGGACGAGCCCGCCTGGGCGGAGGCGTCGCCCCAGGCGGCGGACCTCTACAAGATGCACACCTACCGTGACGCCCTGGGGGTACGGGCCGCGGTCGCCCTCTACCCGGGCGACCGGGCCGTGTTCTATGACCGGCGCACCCGCCGGCGGCGCACGGACCTGACGCTTCACGAGCTGATCTTCGGCGACTTCGAAGGGGTCGGGGCGCTCCCGCTCCGGCCCGAAGGAGGTAGTGAGCCGTGCCCGATTTCCTGACGGTCTGGCAGTCCGGTACCGCCCTGGAGGCCCCCGAGGCCATCGCCGTGGCCCGGCGCTTCACCCTGGACTGCGTGCGGGAGTTCCTGCGGCAGCGGGGGGTGGCGGAGGAACGCTGGCGCTCCATCGAACAGGGGGCGCTGAAGCGCTACCTGGTGAGCCCCGAGCGGGTCCGGTACTACGGCGAGACCCCGCAGTTCGAGGCAGACGGCATGGTGCTCTACTTCAAGGCCTTTTCCGGGGAGCGCTTCGGCCGCTACGAACGGGTGATGCTCTTCCGCCGCAACCAGGGCCCGATCGGCTTGGTGGTGCGCATCCCCCTGGAGACGCGGAATGACGTCCACTTCAGCCTCGGGCCGATCTACGCGGGGCTGCTCTGGTGGAGCACGGACCCCGGCGCCGACCGCTCCGGGATCCAGACCGCGCTGGCCGAGGCCTGGGGCGAGGAGCCCGCCTGGTTCGCGAAACAGGAGTGCGGCGAGCGCGCCATCCTCGGCTGGCGGGTCCGGCCGACCGAATGGGACGGCAGCAAGTCTGAGCTGGCGGTACGGATCGCCGGGCTGCTCACCGCCGGCGCCGCCGTGCTGGACCGCCTGCAACCGGACGAGTCCGCAACCGCCCGGAGCCTCCACGAGCGGCTCCTCCGCCGCGGCTACCGCTTCAGCCCCGAGCAGGTGGCCACCTTCTACGCCGCGCTTAAGGCCAAGGGCTTCGTCATCCTCTCCGGCCTCTCGGGCACCGGCAAGACCAAGCTGGCGCAGGAGTTCGCCGCCGCCCTGGGCCTGGACGACGACCACTTCCGGCTGGAGCCGGTGAAGCCCGACTGGCGGGACAACACGGGCCTGATGGGCTACTGGAACCCGGTGACGGGCGAGTACGTCACCACCGACTTCCTGCGCTTCCTCCTCGCCGCGGCCGAGGAATACGGCAGCGCCCGGATCCCCGTCCGCCCCTACATCGTGGTGCTGGACGAGATGAACCTGGCCCGCGTCGAGTACTACCTGGCGGACATCCTGAGCGTGCTCGAGTCCGGTCGCCGGGAAGACGGCTTCACCCGTGGCGAGATCTACCTCCACGGGCGGCCCGGTGATGTGCTGACCTCCGACGGCCTCCGGGTGCCCCCGCGCCTCCGGCTGCCGCCCAACCTCTACTTCGTGGGCACCGTCAACGTCGACGAGACCACCTTCGCGTTCAGCCCCAAGGTCCTGGACCGGGCGTTCACCATCGAGGTGAAAGACGTCGACCTGACGGACTATCCGCCCGAGGTGGAGCCCACCCCTGCGGGCGAGGACGGGGTGGACGAGGCGCTGCTCGCCGACTTCACCCGGCAGGGACGGTTCGCCCAGATCACCAAGGCCGACGTGGCCGCCTGGGGGCGCAGCCGCCGGGAGTACGTGGCCCTGCTGGACGAGCTCAACCAGGCCCTCCTCCCCCACGACCTGGGGTTCGGCTACCGGGTGGTGGACGAGATCCTGGCCTTCATGGGCGCCCTGCGGGAGTCGCCGCTTCAGGACGCCCTGTCCGAGGACGAGGCGTTTGACGCCGCCGTGATGATGAAGGTGCTGCCCAAGTTCCACGGGCCGCTGAACCGGGTGAAGGCCCCCTTGGAGGCGGTGATGGACTGGGCCGGCGAGCGGTTCAAGAAGACGCGGAAGAAGGCGGCGCAGATGCTGGAGCGGGCGAAGCTGGCCGGCCACACCCGGTTCGCATGAGCGCAACACGCCGCAAACGGTGCCCTGACCCATCAGGGCACCGTTTGCGCGTCACTCGTCCAGCGGCCGGACCTCGCCCGTCTCGTAGTCGTAGATCCCCATGCGGCTGATGCCCGGGATCGGCCGGATGTTGGCCGCCGGAAACCATACCTGCACGTCCGGCTGCTCCATCTGGCCCCTGCGCCGGCCGTAGTACCGCAGCCCCTCCTTCGGGTGGCAGAAGACCCGCTCCACCTCGAACTCCTGGTTGTCGTCGGTGACGATCCAGCCCACGCTACCGGGGACGATGACCCGCTCCCCCTCCAGTTCGCCCGCCGGCTCCGGCGAGCTGGCGAACAGCTCCAACGGCTCCGGTTCGCCCACGCAGTCCTCGGCGAGCTGCTGCAGCGCCTGCACGGTAGCGTCGAGGATCCCTTCGGGCGCTTCCACCCGGCCGCTGCGCAGGACGTGCATCGCCTCCGCCACCACCTCAGGCAGGACCCCCGGCTCCAGCAGCCGCCCGGTCAGGCGCAGGCTGCCGTAGGTCTGGTCATAGATCGCCAGGAAGGGCTCCCCCTCCTGGAAACCGGTCTGCGACTTCCAGTGTTTTCCTGTGCTGCTGTTTACCTCGCTGCGCTCAAACGGCACGACCAGGAGGAAGGCCTCCAGCAGCAGGTCCGCCAGAAGCTTCACTTGCACACCCGGGTGGGAGAGCACCGGGTGGCTCAGGATCACGCCGGTACTGGTGTAGTTGCGACCAAAGCTGGCCAGGTGCCAGTACTCGCAGGGGTACTTGACGGGCGGCAGCTTGTTCCCGCCCCGCCGCTCCGTGTACCCGAATACCCGCTCCGAAACGTACAGTTCGCATTCCACCGCCCGGAGTTCGCCCATGCGCACGGCGCGGTGAACGCCCTCCGGGGTCAGTTGAGGGGAGATCAGGACGGGCGGGCCGTAGGGGTCGGTGGTGTAATAGCGCTCCCGCTTTACCAGCACCTTCTTCTCCCGCTGGGACACTCGTACGACCCGGTAAGGCCGGGTAAGGTAGTAGTAAACCGCCCCGGGATAGGCCTCCCGCATCAGCTGGGCGCTGGACAGCGAACCCAGCCGGACGAGATCGCCGGTGCGCTGCTCCACCGTGTACTGGACCCCGACGTCCCTGAGGGGGAAGGCGTGCCACGGGTCATCCCCGCCGTCGGCCTTCAGGTTGTGCAGGTCCAACGGGACCTGCCCGGCGCGCTCGGCCTGGCAGAGCTCCAGGAACCCGGGCGGCCACGAACCGGTCACCCGCAGGGCGATCTCGCCTTCGCCCTCGACGTCCGTGCCGGTCAGGGTGTCGTACTCGCCGCCTCGGCTTGCGAAGCACAGGGCGTGGATGTACTGGATCCGGCGATTCTCCAGGTGGAGGACGGCTGGCAGGAGCGGCCGGTCGAACAACCGCTCGGGCTCATTGAAAACCAGCTCGTCGGCGAGGCCGCCGGCGTCGATCAGGACGATGGTGCCCGGGCCGTGCCGGCCCACCCGGCCGATGCGCTGCTGCAAGCTGGTGATCGTCTGGGGTATGCCCACGAGGATGACCATGTCCAGCCCCTGGATGTCCAGTCCCAACTCCAGGGCGCTGGTGCTGATGATACCCCGCAGGGTGCCCTCGCTGAGGCGGGACTGAATCGCCTCCCGGTCGGTCTCCTCATAACCGGATCGATAGGGGAGCACCGGCAGCCGTTCCAGGAGCCGGTCGGCAGAGGCGGCATCGCTCTTCCGCTCGGCTTCAGGTTCGCCGCTCTCTTCCCCGTCCGCCTCAGCCAGGTCCTCCTCCGGCTTGTTGAACCGGGCCCGCGCCAGGATGGTGGCCAGCTGCTCGGTCTGGCGTCGGCTGTCGACGAAGGTCAGGAAACGGTAAGGGGTCTCGTCCACGAAAGCCCGCAGCAGGTGCGGCAGGGCGGTATACAAGGACTGGCCAGTCGGCGGCCTCACCAGGTAAAGCTGCCGCTCATGCCTGGGAGAGGTGTCTGCCTGGTCGCCGATGACCCGCACCGTCCGGCCGAACAGCTCGGCGAGGTGCTGCTCTGGGTTGGCCACGGTGGCCGACGCCGCCACGAACTGGACCCGGTCGCCGCTAGCCAGGGTATGAGCAGCGTGCTGCAACCGCCGGAAGACATAAGCGGTGTTTGACCCGAAGACGCCGGTGTAGACGTGCACTTCATCCACGATCACCAGCCGCAGGGACGCCAGAAACCGCTGAACTCTGCGTGACGAGAGGCTGCTGAGCAGCCACGCGTGGATGATATCCGGGGTCATAAGCACGACCCGGCTGGAGGCGAGGATCCGCTCCCGCTGCTGCGGGTCCCTTACGCCACCGTCGATGCGACCCACCCTGGCCTCGATGCCCGCCCACTCCAGTTCCTTCTTCCAGCGGGACTCCTGCTCCCTGGCCAGCGCCTTCAACGGGTAGATGGCCAGGATACGTGCGCCGGGGTCCGCCGCCAGGCAGTCGACGCCGATGGCATAGAAGACCAGGCTCTTGCCGGAGGCGGTTCCGGTCGCCACGCACAGGTCCTCGCCCTCCAGGTAGGACTCTAGCGCCAGCCGCTGATGACAGTACACGCCCTCAGGGTACCGGTTCAGCAGGCGGTGAGTCTCCGGACGCAGCTGCAGGTCTGAGACGGGATAATACTCCGCTTTCCGCCCCGGCAGTTGCCGCTGGTGCTCCAGCGACCATCCGAGGCGCTGCAGTACGGATGTAATCACGGCAACCACTCCTCGCTGTGGGGCTTTCCCGCGCTCGCCGGACAGCGGCGACGGGGAGATTGCGGCCGGTCGCCGTTCAGTGTAAGGGGCGGGAGTGACAGCATAGTGTCACAGCGGGGCAAATCCAGGTGCCCGGATTCGCCCCGTAGCCCCGCAAGGACCTGCCCAGTCCGCGGATCAAGCTTCTTGCAGATGCCCGACAGCCCAGAATGTGGCCGCTCGCCCGGGCCAGGTCCGGCTGGAAGCTGGCCGCCAATCCCAGGGCGATTGAAGGAGGCCACCAAAAAACCGGGGCACCCCGCCGCGGGGGTGCCCCGGTACAAGCCGGCAGCGGTCATGCCGCCGGATCGGAAGAGCTCCCTTCCTCTTGTTCTTCCTGCTCTTCCTCCCCCTCGCCGACCGCGGTGCAGGAGACGACGACGGTGTCGGGATCCTCCAGCACCTTCACGCCGGGCGGAACAGAGAGGCTGGAGACGGTCACGGGCCCGGGCTCCGTCACCCCGAAGATGCTGAGCGTGATGGCCTCCGGAATCTCCGTGGGCCGGCACTCGATCTCCACCTCGTCCAACTCGTAGGTAACGACCAGGCTCCGGCGCTTCACCTGGTCCTCCCCCACGACGACGACGGGCACCTTGAGGGTGATGGTCCGGTGGATATCCACCTGCAGGAAGTCGACGTGGATCACCTGACCGGTCAGGATGTCTCGCTGAAGATCCTTGATCACCACCTGCCGGGGATTGGCTTCCCCTTCCACCTGAACGTTCATGAGGTGGCCGCGGCCGTGACGGTCGACAAGCCGCTCCAGTTGGGTTGAGCGCACGCTGACTGCCAGCGGGTCCACACCGGGACCGTAGATGATACCCGGCACGAACCCGGCCCGCCGCAGCCGCCGGCTCACCCGGGAACCGGTGCCCCGGGGTTTGGCCTCCAACTGCAACATTCTGCTCATCGGCGATCCCTCCTGTCCCAATGGTCTGTCAGGCGCTCCGGCTTGCCCGGAACACCCCTACATAAGTAAACACCGCTTCCCGCAGCCGTTCGGGAAGTACCCCTCCCCGGCCCACGTGGGCGGGCGTTGCGAAGGCCTCCAGAGCAGGGACAACGGCCCGACGAGGCAACTTCGCCGGGCCGTTTGCCGCAAACCGAGCGCCCCCCAACTCACTCCGTGACCGGCGAAAGCGGTACCCTCTCCGCCCGGCCGAATAGCCCGGCACGGAACTGAAGCTCCGCCCGGTCCAGGTTCAGCGACCCCGGCACCTCGAACGGGATGGTGGCCACGACGCTCAGTCCCGGGTTGAGCTGCTTCAGGAAGAGGCTCTCCGTCTGGTCGCTGAGCTCCATGGCATTAGCGGCTTCAATACTGTACTCGTACTCCGTCCCGTCGACCACCAACGTAAAAAAGGAGGTGTCCAGGGTAAACGCTTCTTTCTGCTTGTTCGTCACGTAAACGGTCACCAGGACGAACTTGGCTCCCCCGGCGGCCTCCTCCACGAAGAAGTCGCTGCCGACCGACTTCGCCGTGTCCACGTCCAGCACCGCGAAGCCCACATTCGATACAACCTTGCCCTTGTAGACGGTCCCCGTGGACTGATCGGTCACCTTGAGATTGAACTCGTCCGCTACCTTGGGCGCGGGCGAGGCGGGTGGCGCCGCGGGCTCGGTCGGGCGAGACGACGCTGAGGGCTCGGCCGAGGCTGCTGACGCCGCGGGTTCGCTTGCCGTAACCGGCTGCTGACCGGTCGTCTCTCGGGTGTCGCTCGCAGGTGCGACCGCCGCGCTCGTCGGCTGCGTCTCCGTGGTTGTTCCCTGTTGCTCATCGCGGCCCCCGCCAAGCTGCATGAGCAAGACCAGCGCGATCACCGTCGTCCACACGATGCGCCCGCTCAGTCGGGTCACCGGTGAAGTCCACAGGAGCACCAGCCCCACCGGGAAACAGAAGAGAAGCATGAGCACGACGAACCACTTCCGCTGGTACCACCTGACGACGGGCCGCTGCGGTTCGGCCGGCTGACCGTGCGTGGGCGGGACGGAGCCTGGCGCCTGCAGGTGAACACTCGACTGCTCGTTCATCTGGCATCCTCCTTACGGCGACCGCTTTTCCGGGTCGCCCTCCGGCAACAGGATCGCACAGGTCCGTGACAGCCGTCTGTCACTCCGCAGCAGCCTCAGGCACCTTCCACCCGACGCCCACGCCCCGCGCAGGTCGGTCGGCATGTCCACCGTTTGGGACAACCCTCCCGTCGCGCAGAGGCTGCAGCGGAGGAAGCGCGAGGGGTCCACGTTGCGCTATCGGGAAGTATGCAAATATGTCATAATGCACCTGACGACGATTTCGGCAGGTGAAGCCACTATTGAACCCGATCCCTTTCAACCTGAATGATCTCACCGACGAACAGCAACGCGTGGTGACCCATGCGGATGGGCCCGCGGTGGTCATCGCCTGCCCGGGAAGCGGCAAGACCCGCGCCCTGACCCAACGCATGGGTTATCTCGTCCACCGGGGCGTTCCGCCGGCGGCTATCCTGGGCATCACCTTCACCCGTGCGGCAGCCGCGGAGATGAAGGCTCGCCTAGCCCGGCTGATCCCGCCCGCCATGGCCCGCCAGGTCCGCCTCTTCACCTTCCACGGGCTGGCGTACCAGATCCTGAAGGCCGCCCGGGGGCGCCCGAACGTCCTGGACGAGCGCGCACAAAAGGCGATGGCCGGGCAGCTCTTGCGCGAGTTTGAACTGAATGCGGACCAACCGGCAGTCGAATGCCTGCTGACCGACTTCGCCTTTCTCGTTGGTGCGCAGATCCCGCTGGAGCAGTTCCGTCCCGGCTCCTGCGACCCCGAGCGGTTTCGCCAAATCTGGGACCGCTACGGCGAACTGAAGGCGGAACGTGGCCTCGTGGACTTCGACGACCTCATCGTGCTGGCGCGCGACCTTCTCCGGAACACCCCCGCCCACCGGCGGGCGCTGGTCGCGCGCATCCGGCACCTGCTCGTCGACGAGTTCCAGGACACCAACGCCCTGCAGTGGGAGTTCCTGCAGCTGCTGATCCCCGCCGGGGACAACCTCATGGTCGTGGGCGACGACGACCAGGCGATCTACGGCTGGCGCGGCGCCTCCCCCTCCTTCATGCTGGATTTCCCCCGGCGCTTTCCCGGCTGCGCCACGCTACGGCTCAGCCGGAACTTCCGCTCCACCGCCTCGATCATCGCGCCGGCGGCCAGGCTGATTGCGTTCAACACCCGCCGCTTTGCCAAGGAGTTCGTCGCCGAGCGGGCCCCGGCGCAGCCGCCCGGCTTCGTCCGGCCCGAGGACGCTGCGGACGAGGCCGACCGGATCACCGCCGCGATCCGGGAGCAGCTGGCGGCCGGGGCGGACCCAACGCAACTGGCCGTGCTCTACCGGACGCACCTCCTGGCCTATCCGCTGATGAACCGCCTGGACCGGGCGGGCATCCCCTACCGGGTGATCGGCGGACGGCCGAACCCCTTCACCCGCTGGATGGCCCGTGACGCCCTGGCCTACCTGCGCTGGGCCTACGGGGAGGCCAGCCTGGAGGAGATCGCCCGGGTGCTGCGGCGCCCGGCGCGACCCGGCATCCCGAAGGAGCTCGTGCAGGAGCTGCAGCAGGCCCACGTGGAGCCGGGGGCCGTGCTGGACTGGCTGGCCGACCGGGTCACCGCCGTCGGAGCCTACGAACTGCGCCGCCTCCGGAAACAGCTGCAGCGGCTGACGAAGACGCCGGCCGGCCAGGCGATCAGCTTCATCCGGGGTGAGATCGGCTACGACGAGTACATCCGGCAGTACTGCGGCTGGTCGGGGAGCGACCCGCAGGAGGCGGGCGAGGTGCTGAGTGCCCTGGAGCAGATCCCGGAGCCCGGCGAGAGCGCCAGGGTGTACATCGACCTGGCTTCGCAGGAGGAACTACGGGGGGACGCCGGCGACCTGAACACCGGGGACGCCCGTGCTCCGAACACGCCGGCGGTCACGCTAGCGTCCTTTCACGGCAGCAAGGGGCTGGAGTGGGAGCGGGTCTGGCTGCTCTCGGCGGTGGAGGGCGCGATCCCGCACCGGCTGACGCTCGAGGAGGGCAGCCCGATGGCGCTGGAGGAGGAGCGCCGGCTGTTCTACGTGGGCATGACCCGGGCGAAGGACGTGCTGACCATCAGCGCGCCGCGCAGGCTGCTGGGCGCCGATGCGACGCCGTCCCGCTTCGTGGTGGAGGCAGGCATCTGGACGCCGCCGCCTCCGCCTGCGCAGCGGTCGCCGCTACGCCGGCTATGGCAAGCGGCGGTGGCCCGACCCGAACTGGCTTCCCCGGCACCGCAGCACGCCCCGCTGCAGCCGGAGTACGCCCCTCCGGCGGCGGACGACGACCAACTGCCGCCGGTTCTCCCGAGGGAGAGTTACGTCCCCGGTACCGTGTGCTGGCACAAGCGGTTTGGGGAGGGCGTGATCCTTTGGGTGAACGCCGAGGGGGGCCTGGTGGAGATCGCGTTTCGGGGCATCGCGGAGCCGAAGCTGCTCGCGATCGATGCGTGCATTCAGGCGCAGCTGGTGCGGGTGGCGAAGGGGTGACCCCGACACGTCGCCACCAAGGGCCTTCGGAGCCGAACCGCAGTGCGGAGGGCCGGGGGATCAACCCCGCACCGCCGTCTCTCCCCCCAGCAGATGCAGTAGCCCGACGCCGCTCCTCGGCGTCGGGCTGCGCTGCTTACTGACTCACCTGATCCAACAACCGCTCCAGCATCGTGATCGCCTAGGCACGGGTCGTGCCGCTGAACGGCTGGAAGCTGCCATCCAAATAGCCTGGTCAAGCGCCCCGTCTGGCAGTCACCCACCGGGAGTCCACCCACGCAGGACTCTCCGGCGTCGGCGCGGTAATCACTCCAGGAGCGCCCGCTCCAACACGCCAGATGGAGGCATGCCCATGAACCAATGGCTCTACCTGCTGAGACCGGTGCGTCCCGAGCTGGCCACCAACCCCACCCCCGAGGAGGCGGCGGCGGTCGAACGCCACTTCCGGCGCCTGCAGAGCATGCTGGCCGAAGGCCGGCTGATCCTGGCCGGCCGTACCCTGGAAGACTTCCCCTTCGGCATCGTGGTCTTCGGGGCCGAGACGGAGGACGAGGCCCGAGCCATCATGGAGGGAGACCCCGCCGTGCAGGAGGGCGTCATGACGGCCACCCTGCACCCCTACCGGGTCGCCCTGATGCGCGGGACCTAACCGATGGCGATTCCGTTCGTGGTCGGTGTCGAACCAGATCTTGCCGTATGGTGGTTTGCCAACCCGTGCAAACTAGTACGGGCGCCCATCTGCGTGGGCGCCCGGGAGCCTGCAGACGCCGCCCCGTGATGGAGACGACGGCTGCCGTTTCTTCTGCGACTGCGGCCGCTAGATCTTAGCGGTGAGTGCTAGGCGGATCAGGAAGAGGATGACCCACAAGACGACTGCGGCATCAAGTTCGATGTACATCTTCACCGTGTAGCACCCCCTTTCGAGGGCACCGGCCGATCAGGCTCCTCTTCCAGTATATCCCACCGCGGGTCGGATTCCAATACCTGGAATCCGACCCGCGGTTCCCTTATGTCCCCGGCCCCGTCTGCGCCAGCCGCACAAACACCTGCTCCAGCCCGCCGCCGCCGGCGTAGTTCTCCCGCAGCTCCCGCGGCGTCCCCACCGCCACCAGCCGCCCGGCGCTCATCATCGCCAGCCGGTCACAGTGGGCCGCCTCGTCCATGTAGTGCGTGGTCACCAGCACCGTGGTGCCCCCGTCCGCCAGGCCGTAGATCAGGTCCCAGAACTTGCGGCGCGACATCGGGTCCACCCCCGAGGTGGCCTCGTCCAGCAGGAGCAGCGACGGCCGGTGGAGGATGGCGCAGGCGAACGCCAGCCGCTGCCGCAGGCCGCCGCCCAGGTCGCCGGCGACGGTCCGGCGGTGGTCCAGGAGGCCGGCCCATGCGAGCAGCTCCTCCTGCCGCGCGGCCAGGGCGTCGCCCGTGAGGCCGTAGACCCGGCCGAAGAAGGCCAGGTTCTCCGCCACCGTCAGGTCCCGGTAGAGGCTGAAGCGCTGCGACATGTAGCCCACCTGCTGCCGGATCGCCTCCGCGCCGGTGCGCAGGTCGTGGCCCAGCACCCGGCCGGTCCCGGCGGTGGGCGTGAGCGATCCGAGCAGCATGCGGATCAGGGTCGTCTTGCCGGCGCCGTTGGGGCCCAGCAGGCCCATCACCGTCCCCGATGGCACGGTGAGCGAGACCGAGTCCACCGCCGTGAAGCGACCGAAGCGCCGGGTGAGACCCTGCGTCTCGATGGCGTAGGTCATCGGGCTGGCACCTCCTCCCCTGCGCCCGTCAGCCAGAGGAAGACGTCCTCCAGGTCGGCGGGCACCTCCCTGAGTTCGTAGCCCGCAGGCGCCTCCAGCGGGGCGTCGGGGTCCAGCGCCACCCGGACCCCCTCGCCCAGGGGGACCGCCCAGCGGCAGCCTGGGAGCCCCTCTGCGGCCGCGGTCAACGCCGCACGGCTCGGGCGCTGCACGCCCGCAGGTGCCAGTTCGACGTAGCTCGGATGCTGTACCCCTGCAGGCTCCAGCACCGCGGGGCACGAGTCCTGTGCCTTCGCAGACGCCAGCTCCGCCTGGCTCGAGCACTCTGCCTCGGAAAACATCAGCTCGGTCTCGCCCCGGCGCTGCGCCCCCACAGTCGGCAGCTCCGTCAGGCTCGGCCGGGCCCCCCTTGCAGGCGTCAGCTCTGCCATCTTGTACGGCAGCCGCTGCTTCAGCTCAACAGCAGTCCCCGCGGCCAGGGCCCGCCCCTCGTGCAGCAGCAGCACCCGGTCGCAGTGCTCGGCCTCGTCCATGTACGGCGTGGTGACGAGCACGGCGCAGCCCTGCCGGGCCTGATCCCTGAGCAGCCGCCAGAACTCGACCCGGGCCACGGGGTCCACGGCCGTGGTCGGCTCGTCGAGGATGAGCACGGGCGGGCGGTGGATCACCGCGCAGACGAACGCCAGCTTCTGCCGCATGCCGCCCGAGAGGTCGCCGGCCCGCCGCCCGGTGAAGGGCAGGAGCCCCACCCAGTCCAGCAGCCGCCGGGCCTCGGAATCGACCGCGGGGCGCCTCATCCCGTAGAGCCGGGCGAAGAAGCGCAGGTTCTCCAGCACGGTCAGCTCGGGGTAGAGGCTGAACCGGCCGGTGAGGTACCCGACCCGGCCCCGGGATTCGGGCTCCACCTTCCCCGACGTGGGGGCGATGACCCCCGCCGCCAGCCGGGCCAGGGTGGTCTTGCCGGCGCCGTCCGGCCCCACCAGCCCCACCAGCTCGCCGGGGGCGACGGCGAGGCTGATCCCCTCCACGCCGCGCCGGCCGCCGAACCGCCGGGTGACGTCACGCATCCGGATGGCGAACTCCACCGGCTCCACCTCCTACGCGAGCCGCTTCTGGAACCGGACCGTCGCCAGGGCAACCACGACCACGGCGTATCCCGCCAGCACCACCGCCTGCGGCCAGAGCAGGTCGAGCCCCTGCCCCTTGATGAACATGCCCTGGGCGATGGGGACGAAGTGCGTGAAGGGCATCAGGTAGGCGATGAACTGGATGACCTTCGGCATCGAGTCCAGCGGGAAGATCAGGCCCGAGAGCAGGATCTGCGGCATCAGGGTGAACATCGAGAGCTGCATGGCCTGCTGCTGGTTCTGCGACACGGTGGAGATGAGCAGGCCCAGGCTCAGCGTGGTGAGCACGAGCAGGAGGCAGAGCAGGATAAAGAGCCAGAGGTTGCCGGCGAAGCTCAGGTCGAACAGGTAGAGCCCCGCCGCGAAGACCAGGGCGAAGTCCACGGCGCCCACGACCAGGTAGGGGAGCAGCTTGCCGAGCATCAGCTCCAGGGGCCGGATGGGGGTCACCACCAGCTGCTCCATCGTGCCGTACTCCCGCTCCCGCACCACGCCGAGGGCGGTCATCAGCGTGGTCATGAACATCACCACGAGGCCGAGCAGGCCGGGGATCATCACCGTGGCGGTCTTGAGGTCCGGGTTGTAGAGCGTGGTGACGACGGGGGTGAGCTGCAGCGGCGATGGTGCGGCGATCTCCAGCTGGTCCAGGTCGATGCCGGGCCCAGCGGCCAGCATCTGCTCCACCTGCGGCCGCAGCAAGGGCGGCACCCGGTCCAGCAGTTCGGCCTTGCGGGCCTCGGTCAGCTCCTGGATCTGCGCCTCGACCTCTGCCCGGGTGCGGGTGATGAGCTCATCCCGCAGCTCTTCCTGCGCCGGCTCCAGGGCGGAGGGCAGCAGCCGGGCAGCCGTCTGGGCGGCGAAGAGGCTCGCACCGTCGAGCAGGACCTGCAGTTGCGCCTCCTCCTCGTCTCCGTAGCCGGGCGGGATCAGGATGCCCATGGCGGCCTCGCCCCGGAAGATGGCCTCCCGGATGCCGGCCTCAGACGGCTCGGCCAGGTCGACCAGGACGAACCGGTCGTACTCCCGGATGGCCGCCGCGATGGTGGCGCCGGTCGCGGTGCCGCTCTCGTCCACGAGGGCGACCGCCACCTCCTGCACGTCGAAGCTGAAGGCGTAGCCGAAGAGGACGAGCCAGAGGATCGGGAGCACGACCATCATCGCCAGGGTCCGCCTGTCGCGCCGGATCTGGATGAACTCCTTCTGCGCCAGGGCCAGGATGCGCTGAAGCATGCGCGGTCGCCTCCTCCACTAGCGGTTGGGCATGAGGCCAGGGAGCGTGATCTCCAGAAGCGCATCGACCACCGCGTCGTTCTCGATGCCCTGCATGAAGGGGATCTGGAGCAGGTCCCGCAGCACGACGGCCGACATGATGGGGCCCTGGAGCAGCATGAACGCGAGCCGGGGATCGACGGGCCGGATCTGCCCCGCCGCGATGGCGTGCATGATGAAGGGCGTCAGCATCTCCAGGATGGCGGCGGTCTGGTCGATCCAGGCCTGGCGGATCTCCGGGCGCCGCGGCCCCTCGGCCAGGACGATCTTCAGCACCATCTGCGACTTCCCGTCGGTGAAGAAGTCCATGGCCCGCCGGAGGAGCTCCCGCAGGCTCTCCAGGCCCCGGTCCGCCCGCGTCAGGTCGGCGACCGTGGGGACGAACGTGCCGACGTGCTCACGCACGGCCGCCCGGAACAGCTCCTCCTTGTTCGGGAAGTAGTAGTAGAGCGCTGCGGCCGTGACCCCGGCGGCCCGGGCGATCTCGGCGTTGGTGGCGGCTTCGAACCCCTTCGCGGCGAAGAGGCGCAGGGCGGCGTCGAGGATTTCAGCGCGGCGGTCCGGCGGGGGGTTCTTCGGACGGGGCGCCATCGGTCTCGCCTCCTTACTTACTGATCGGTTAGTTAATATGTACACCCTGCCGGGTCTGGTTGTCAAGGGCGTGCAGAGGGAAGTTCCCCGGCAGGCCTGCCGACCTCGACCCGGCCGGTGGCACCCGATGGCGCTCACCCCGGCCGTCCGGTCTGCCATGACGACTTCGCGCTAGACCATTGGGGCACCCGAAAATGGGTCATTTCGCCAAGAGGATCTCTTGTGTTCGAAACGAACACAATGTGTGCGCATCAACCACATATCACACCCACACTCCACAGAGAGGTGACCGTTCTGAACACCCGCGAGCGGCGCAAGAAGATCCTGGACTGGCTCCGGCAGCGCGGACAGGTCCAGGTGCGCGCGATGGCCCAGCAGTTCAGCGTCTCTGAGATGACCATCCGCCGCGACCTGGAGCACCTGGCCAGGGAGGGCCACCTGGTGCGCACGTACGGCGGGGCGGCGCTGGCCGGCGGCCTGATCCCCGAACTCCCCTACGCGGCCAAGGCCGCGGAGCACACGGAGGAGAAGCGGCGCATCGCCCGCTGCGCGGCCTCGCTGGTCCAGGAGGGCGACGTGATCCTGCTGGACGCCGGCTCCACCACCGCGGAGATCGCCCGCTGCCTGAAGGGGCGCTCGGGCATCACGGTGGTCACCTGCGACCTGAAGATCGCCATGGAGCTCTGCGACGAGCAGGGGATCCGCGTGCTGGTCACGGGCGGGACGGCCATGCCCCAGGTCTACAACCTCCTGGGTCCCATCGCCGAGCAGACCCTGCGGGCCCTCACCGTCAACCTGGCCTTCGTGGGCACCTCGGCGGCCGACGTGGAGTACGGCCTCACCACGCCCACCCTGGAGAAGGTGCCGCTGAAGCAGGCCATCATCCGGGCCGGGCAGCGCAGCGTGCTGGTGGCCGACGCCTCCAAGTTCTCCCGCCGCTCCACGTTCCAGATCTGCGAGCTCTCGGCGTTCTCCATGATCATCTCGGACCGCTCCCTGCCCCAGCACGTCGCGGATGCCATACGGAAAGGAGGAGTTCCGCTTGAACTCGTCTGAGCCCCGCCCCCTGCTCGGCGTCATCGCCGACGACCTGACCGGCGCCAACGCCACCGGCGTCCTCCTCGCCCGCCGCGGCTACCGGACGGCCTCGCTGACCGAGCTCCGGTGGCCCGAGGCCTCGCTGGACGAGCACGCCTGCGTCGTCATCAACACCGAGTCCCGGGCGGTGCCCGCCGCCGTGGCCCGGGAGCGCGTGGCCACCGCCGCGCGGCTCCTGCTCCTGCACGGCCGCCGGCCCTACGGCAAGCGGATCGACAGCACCCTCAGGGGAAACCTCGGACCCGAGCTGGAGGCAGTCCTCACCGCGCTGGGCCCCGGCTCCGTCGCGGTCGTGACGGGCGCCTTCCCGGCCAGCGGCCGCCGGACGGTGGACGGGATCCACTACGTGAACGGCGTGCGGCTGGCCGAAACCGCCGTGCGGAACGACCCCCTCTGCCCGGTGACCGAGTCCCACGTGCCCACGCTGCTCCGGGGGCAGACCGCCCTGCGGGTGGGTGAGCTGCGGCTGACGACCGTCCGCGGGGGCGCCGGCGCCGTGGCCGCGGCCATCGCCGCCATGGCCCGGGAAGGGGTCCGGCTCCTCTGCGCCGACGCCGAGACCGACCTGGACATCCTGGCTCTCGGACAGGGAATGGCGCAGAGCGGCGTGGTCTGCGTCGCCGCCGACCCCGGGCCGCTGACGGCCGCCTACGCCGCCGCCGTCAACCCCGCGTCCCCCCGGCGCCGGGTCCTGGTGGTAGCCGGCAGCGTCACCCCGCTCTCCCGTGAGCAGCTGGACGCCCTCGAGGCCGAGACCGGCGCCCGCCTGGTCGTCGTGGATGCCGCGGCCCTGGGCCAGGGCGGCCAGGCCGCGGCGTCCGAGATCAACCGTGCCGTGGACCGCCTGGCCGAGGCCGACCCGGCGCTGCCGGTGGTGGGGGTGCGCACATCCACGGTCCTCGCCGGCACCGACAGCGCGGTGGCCGCGCGGATCGCCGCCGGCTTCGCCGAGATCGCGGCGCAGGCCCTGGACCGCCTGCCCGGCGGCGCGGGGCTCTACACCAGCGGCGGTGACATCACGCTGGCGGTCTGCCGCCGGCTCGGGGCGGGCGCCATCGAGCTGAAGGCGGAGGTCCTGCCCCTGGCCGTCCACGGCCACCTGGTGGGCGGGCTGCGCCCCGGCGTCTCCATCGTGACCAAGGGCGGGCTGGTCGGCGACCGCATGGCCGCCGTCACCTGCGTCCGACACATCCTGAACGCCCAATAACATCCCCCGGGGAGGAAACGAACTTGCACAACCGTCCTCTGATCGGCATCACCATGGGCGACCCCGCCTCCATCGGGCCGGAGATCGTCGCCAAGTCCCTGGCCAACCCCGAGCTGTACGCCCTCTGCCGTCCCCTGGTGATCGGCGACGCCCGGGTGATGGCCCGCGCCTTCGCCACCACCGGCGTCAACCTGGCCGTCCGCATGGTCGCATCCCCGGCCGAGGGGCGTTACGAACACGGCACCATCGACCTGATCGACCTGCACAACGTGGACGTGGACACGCTGGCCTGGGGCCGCGTGCAGGCGCAGGCCGGGCGGGCCGCCTTCGACTACATCGTGCGCTCGATCGAGCTGGCCAAGGCCGGCGCGATCGACGCCGTTACCACCGCCCCGATCAACAAGGAGGCGCTGAAGGCCGCCGGGATCGACTTCATCGGCCACACCGAGATCTACGGCGACCTGACGGGCACCGAAGACCCGCTGACCCTGTTCGAGACCAAGGGGCTCCGGATCTTCTTCCTCACCCGCCACGTCTCGCTGGCCCAGGCCTGCCGGATGATCACGCGGGCGCGCACGCTCGACTACCTCCGCCGCTGCAGCAGGGCGCTGGAGCAGCTCGGGGTGAGCAAGCCCCGTCTGGCCGTGGCGGCGCTCAACCCCCACGCCGGCGAGCACGGCCTCTTCGGCGACGAGGAGGTCCGGGAGCTGGAGCCCGCCATCGCCGACGCCCGGGCCGAGGGCATCGACGCCAGCGGGCCCCACCCCGCCGACTCGGTCTTCTGGCACGCCGCCCGGGGCCGGTTCGACGCCGTGCTCAGCCTCTACCACGACCAGGGGCACATCGCCGCCAAGATGTACGACTTCGAGCGGACGGTCTCCATCACCGCCGGCCTGCCCTTCCTGCGCACCTCGGTGGACCACGGCACCGCCTTCGACATCGCCGGCACCGGCCAGGCCAGCGCGGTCAGCATGGAGGAGGCCATCCGCGTGGCCGCCCGCTACGCGGCGTCGTTCCGCCGCTCCCGGTAATCCGGGGGAGTACCCCGTCAGCATAGAGACCACATCTGCCAGAGGAGGTCGCAGCACATGCCAGAGGTCTCGGGTTCCCAGATGCTCATCGGCCTGGTGATCGGCATCGCACTGCTGGTGATCCTGATCCTGCGGACCAAGATCCACGCGTTCCCGGCCATGATCATCGCAGCATCTGTCATCGGCCTCGTGGGCGGCATGGACCCCATCGCCGTCAGCAAGTCCATCACCACCGCCTTCGGCAACACGCTGGGCAGCATCGGCCTGGTGATCGGCTTCGGCGTCATGATGGGCCGCATCCTCGAGGTGTCGGGCGCCGCGGAGCGGATGGCCTCATTCTTCCTCAAGTACCTGGGCCGCCGGCACCCTGAGTGGGCCCTGGCGCTGACGGGCTACTTCACCTCCATCCCCATCTTCTGCGACTCGGGCTTCGTCGTGCTGAGCCCCCTGGCCAAGGCGCTCTCCCGCCAGAGCCGCAAGTCGGTGCTGACGCTGGGCGTGTCGCTGGCTATCGGCCTGGTGGCCACCCACCACCTGGTGCCGCCGACCCCGGGGCCCCTGGGCACCGCCGGCATCTTCCAGGCGGACATCGGCAAGATGGTCCTCTGGGGCATCGTCTTCGCCATCCCGGTCATGGCCGTGGGCATCGCCTACGCCACCTGGCTCGGCCGCCGCATCTACCAGCTGCCCACGGAGGACGGCGAGGGCTGGGAGCGCAAGGAGTGGCGGCCCGAGCTGGAGGCGGCCATCGAGATCGCCGACCGGCCTGACCTGCCGGGCACCGGCCTCTCCTTCGCCCCCATCCTGGTGCCGATCGTCCTGATCCTCTTCAACACGGTCCTCTCGGCCCTGAAGGCCACCGGCACGTGGGCCACGGTCCTGATCTTCCTGGGCCAGCCGATCATCGCCGTCCTCATCGGCCTCCTGATCGCCATCTACGGCCTGGGCGCCAAGATCGCACGCAAGGACATCCTCAGGGAGATGGAGAAGGGCGTGCAGTCGGCCGGCATCATCCTGCTGGTCACCGGCGCCGGCGGCGCCCTGGGCCAGATCCTGCGCGACAGCGGCACCGGCGACTGCCTCGCCCAGGCCATCGCCGGCACCGCCCTTCCCGCCATCCTGCTGCCCTTCATCGTCGCCACCTGCGTCCGCCTGATCCAGGGCTCCGGCACGGTCGCGATGCTCACGGCCGCCTCCATCACCGCGCCGATCCTGGCCAACCTCGGCGTCAACCCGGTCTTCGCCGCCCAGTCGGCCTCCATGGGCGCCTTCGTGTTCAGCTACTTCAACGACTCCTTCTACTGGGTGGTCAACCGCCTGCAGGGCATCGAGGACGTGAGGGAGCAGATCATGACCTGGTCTGTGCCCACCACCCTCGCCTGGCTCACCTCGGGCATCATGCTGGTGATCGTAAACGGGATCTTCGGCTAGGCGATGGGGTAACCAAAACCGCCACCCCGGTGCGGGTGGCGGTTTTCGTTATCCGTGGCCCCGGCTGATGTCTCACCGCAGCGCCAGGGCGGTGCTGAGGTCAAACGTGACGCACATCTCGCCCCAGCGGCTCTCCCACGTGCGGGGATAGGGAATCTTGGCGGCGAGCCGGCGGATCGCGTAGTTCTCGGCCAGCATGTACGCCTGAAGGCGGGTGAACCCCATCTCCCGGGCGACCTCCACCAGCTGCTCGGCCAGCTTCGTGCCGATGCCCTCCCGCTGGCAGTCGTCCCGCACGAGGAAGGCGATCTCGGCGGTCTCCTCGTCCACGCGGCCCAGCTCGGCGACGCCGACCACCTCACCCCTGCTCAGGGCCAGGAGCACCGCCTGGTCGTCGGGGTCGCCCCCGCAGAGGCGCGCGGCCTCCCGCTCCCCCGAGACGGACAGGCCCGAGCTGCAGTAGCGCAGGTAGAGCGTCTCGGCCGTGAGGCACCGGTACATGTCGGCGATCAGCGGGGCATCCGCGGGGGTGCACGGCCGGATGGTGACGGTGCGCCCGGTTCGGGACACGAACCGGACAGCCGGGTGGTGCAGCGTGGCGGCCATGCGCATCCCTCCTTTCGCCGGGCCCTGCGGTATTGCGGGCCTTGAACCCCATGGCGTCTCCGCCGTCGGGAACGCGAATTGTGACGCTTTTCACTTATAGTGTAGCCTGTCCCCGTTCTTCCTGCCATAACACCTCAGAGGGGTTCTCCCCCCCTCCGTTCGGACGTGACCCCTTCCCACGGTAGGATGATCAGGGGAGCCAGGCCGCATTCTGACGCGGGCACCCCGGGCTCACCGGCGGCCGACTGCCGGGTCTCACCTGCGCTGGAGCCGCTCCGCGGTTGACGCCGGGCGAGTCTTCTCTATAATTCGACCATATAACCGTAGGGCGACCGGGACAGGTCATGGGCGAGGGCTCCCCAGCCTCTGATGGGGCGGTGACCGCCTGCTCTGCCCAGTGGCCAGCGACGTCGCTGTACGGCGCCCGCGGCGCGTACGTCACCGGCCACTCCCGGGAGGCCAGTGCGCCCGTGCCCATGACGAACACCCAGTTCTGACCCTCTTGCAGCCTGCCCTCCAGCGTGTACCGCCCGTCCACACCGGCGACGGCGGTCGCCTGCGCCTCGTCGTTCACGACCAGCGTCACCTGCATCCCGGCCGGTGCGGTGCCGGAGACGGTCAGCCGGTCTGCGCGCCTCGCCGCCGCACGGCTCCGCTCAGAACCCGTAGATCGTCATCCCGCCGTCCACCATCAGCGCCTGGCCGGTCACGTAGCTCGACGCCTCGGACGCCAGGAAGACCACCGGCCCCACCAGCTCCTTCAGGTCGCCGATGCGGCGCATGGGCGTGCGGGCCAGGATCTCCGCCACGTACTGCTCGTCCTGCAGGAGCTTCTCCGTGAGCGGCGTGCGGAAGTACCACGGGCCGATGGCGTTCACCGTCACCCCGAACCGCGCCCACTCCATCGCCAGGATGCGGGTCATGTGCAGCAGCCCCGCCTTGCTGGCGCCGTAGGCGACCCCGGTGCGCAGCGCCACCGCGCCGCCCACCGAGGCGACGTTGATCACCCGGCCGTACCCGGCCGCGCACATGTGCCGCCCCACCGTCTGGGCGACCAGGAAGGGTCCCTTCAGGTTGGTCTCCACCACCCGGTCCCAGTCCTGCTCCGCCACCTCCAGCGCCGGCTTGCGGATGTTGATGCCCGCGTTGTTCACCAGGATATCGATCCTGCCGAGCGCCGCGAGGGCGGCCTCCACCGCCGCCGTCACCTGCTCCCGGCTCGTGACGTCCGCCGTCACCGCCAGCGCCCGGCGGCCCTTCGCCCGGATCTCCCGGGCCGCCGCCTCCACCTCGGCCCCGGTCTGCGCCAGGCAGACCACGTCCGCCCCGGCCTCGGCCAGTCCCAGCGCCAGGGCGCGGCCAATGCCGCGGCCGGCACCGGTCACCAGCGCCACCCGTCCGTCCAGCGAGAACATCTGCACCGTCCCTTCCGTCCTTTCGTCGAATGCGTTTGGTAGATTCCTTCTCCGTTGACCCGGGCTGTCCCTCGCCCCGGCGGAGGGGCGGGCGGGCGCCGCCAGGGTCTTCCGGCGTGCGCCTGCCCTCGATCTGCAGGACCTCTGCTGGCGGAGGGATCCTTCAACCCTGGACATCGGGAAAACAGGGCACCTATTTTGCGGCGATTCGTGGGAGGAACTCCCCATATCTCCCGCCAGGACTACCCCCAGGGAGTATCAGAGCCGGGTCAACCGGGGTCTTACCCCCTGGAAGGGCCCCTGGACGCCCGTTTCGGCCGGGGGTCGGCGACCCGCCGGGGAAATATGGGGAGATTCTCCCTATATCTCGCCCGAAAATACTGTGCCATTTTCCCCATATCTCCCGGCGGGCCCCGTGTACCCCCTTCATCTCCCCTGTATCGAGGGATCAGGCGCCCGGCACGCTGCGTGTCGCCTCAGCAAGTCCGGCAACGGCTCATTGGGTGGGTAAGCGCAGCACATGTGGAAGAGCCGCCGTCCCCTCTCGGGAGACGGCGGCACATGGCAATCAGCTGTGCATGACCACGGGGCGGCTGATGTCCACCGTCACCAGCAACTCGCCCCGGCTCCGCTCGTATGCAACCGTGTACGGCAGCTTGGACGCGATCCGGCGGACGGCGTGGTTGTCAGGCAACGTGTAAGCCTGGATCCGCGCAACCCCCATCACCCTGGCAACCCCTATCATGTGCAGCGCCAGGGCGGTCCCCATCCCGTCGCCCTGGCAGTCGTCGCGCACCAGCAGGGCGATCTCGGCGGTCTCACCTTCCACCCGGCCGAGCTCACCGATGCCGACCACCTCGCCCCCGCACAGGGCCAGGACCACCGCCCGATGCTCGGGGTCTGCACTGCAGAGTCGTGCGGCCTCGGACTCGCCCGTAATGGCGGGGCTGCAGCTGCAGTAGCGCATGTAGAGCGTATCGCGCGAGAGGCACTGGTACATGGCGGCGATGAACGGTGCGTCATCGGGAGTGCATGGCCGGAGGGTCACGGTGCGTCCGGACTTCGAGACGAACGGAACGGCCTCGTGCTGTACGGCGGCGGCCATGGTCACCCCTCCTTCCGGCAGGCTGTAGCGATAGTTGTGACTGATTTCACTTATACTGCGATACGTTGTCCGGGGCTCTTCCATGGTACATCAGCAGGGATCTGCCGTGCAACGGTGTCCCTGTTCCCGCCTCCGTCCGGTTGAGGAGGCGAGCCTGAACCCCGTGCCGGCGCGAACATCTGGGCGTCCCCGCACGTCCAAGTTCGATGTGGTCCTGTAATTGTGCCCAATCCTGCTAAGAGGGGAGACCGTCGATGCCAGAATCACCTCGCCCCATCGGCCGCCGCATCGTCGTGGTCGGCACAACCGGCTCCGGCAAGACCACCCTGGCCCGGCAGCTGGCCCAGCGCCTCGGCTGCCCCCACGTCGAGGCCGACGTGCTCTTCTGGGGCCCGCACTGGACCAAGACCCCCGTTGACGAGTTTCGCACTCAGGTGGATCGGGCCACCGCCGGCGACTGCTGGACGTTTGACGGCAACTACAGCAAGGTGCGGGACATCACCTGGGGCCGGGCCGACACCCTGGTCTGGCTGGACTACCCGCTTCCGCTGGTGCTGTGGCGGCTCCTCCGCCGGACGATCC
Source organism: Symbiobacterium terraclitae (assembly GCF_017874315.1). NCBI lineage: Bacteria > Bacillati > Bacillota > Clostridia > Eubacteriales > Symbiobacteriaceae > Symbiobacterium > Symbiobacterium terraclitae. Next base: position 40,708 of record NZ_JAGGLG010000016.1, read on the forward strand.
GGCGGAGCCTGAATCTGGAGCAGCTGTGGAACGGGAACCGCGAGACGCTCTGGCACCACCTGTTCACCCGGGACTCGCTCTTCCTCTGGGCCCTGCAGACCCACGGCCGCTACCGCCGGGAGTACCCGCTGCTCCTGCAGCGACCGGAGTACGCACACCTCGCCGTCATCCGGCTGCGCTCACCTGGGGCGACGGCGGCATGGCTGGCTTCGCTCAAGACCCGCCCCCGGCAGGCGAAGGGCAGCGACTCCTATCCTGCGGCGGACAGCGACTCCTGTACGGGATAGAGGCGGGCGCTCGCAACGGCGAGCGCCCGCAACCGTCCAGCCCCGTGTACCGTACCTTCGCCCGGCGGTCCGCCGCCGGGCAGCGTGGTAACGTCCGGCAGCGTCAGCGCAGCTCCGCCGGTGCCCCCCACGCCTCGAACCCGGCCCGGTGGCTGAGCAGCAGCACCTGCCGCTCCCGGGCCAGCCCGTCCAGCGCCGCCCGGATGTGCTCCAGCCGCTCGTCGTCGCAGTTGAGGAACGGGTCGTCGAAGACGAAGGGCAGCCGGACCTCCTCGGCGATCAGATCGCCGACGGCCAGGCGCAGGGCCAGGTAGAGCTGGTCCTGGGCGCCCTTGCTCAGCTGCGCCGGCGCCAGCACGGAGCCGTCCGGCTCCACCACGCTGACGGCGAAATCCTCGCTCAGCCGCACCCGGCGCCCGCTGCGGCCGGTCAGGCCCGCCCAGTATTCGGTGGCTGCGGCCTCCAGCCGCTCGCGGTAGGTCTCCTGATAGACCCGCTGGGCCTCCTCCAGCTCCCGGTAGGCGATGGCCAGCGCCCGGATCTCCCGAACCAGGGCCTGCTCCCGCCGGCGCAGCTCGGCCAGCTGCATCTCGGCCTCGGCCAGGTTGATGCTCTCCCGGCCCAGGTCCTGGAGCCGGTCCCGCAGCGCCCGCCGCTCCTCCTCCAGCTGCTCCAGCCGGGCCTGCGTGGTCCGCAGGTCGTCCCGCAGCGCCTGGATGCGTTCCTGCACGACCAGCGGGTCGTCCGCCTCGTCCAGCGCCGGCAGGCCCGGGTGCTGCCGGATCAGGTCCTCCAGGGCGTCGGAGACACGGCCCCACTCCAACTCCGCCGCGCCCACCTTCCTCTCCAGCGCCTCCACGGACGGCACCTCGGCGGTGGTCAGGAGGGTCTCGCGCTCCCGTTCCTGGTCCCGGACCTGCTGCTTCGCCTCGGCCATGGCCTGCCACCTGGCCAGGGCCGCCTCCGGGTCGCCCCCGACCGGCTCGAGTGCGGGGGCCAGCGCCGACCGCAGCGCTGCAACCCGCCCCTCGGCGGCCTGTAGCCGCTCCTCAGCCTCGCGGACCTGCGACTCGAGCGTCTGCGCCGCCGCGCGGTGCGAGTCGGCCTCCTCCTTGAGCGAAGCCGCCGCGGCAACGCGCTGCTGCAGCGCGGCGGGATCCGCATGCTCGTCGAAGGGGGCGACCCGCTCCCGCAGCAGGGCGACCGCCCGGCGCAGCCGCTCCTCAGGCGTGGTGCCGTCAGGGCCGGGCTGGGTCAGCCTGCGGCGGCTCGCCGCCACCTCGTCCAGGCGGCTCTGCGTGGCCGCGCGAGCCTCGGCCGCCGCAGCCACCTGGCTCCACCAGTCTTCGGTGAGGCACGCGATCCAGCCGATGAGGTCAGCGAGTCGTGCCGGCGCAGCCACACGGTCTGCACCGGCGAGACCCGGCGGGCCGGAGACTCCGCCCGTCACGCCGCCGGCAGGCGCATCGTCCGGGCCTGCGCCCGTCACACGGCCGGCAGCCGGACCTCGCCACGCTGCGGCCAGTTCCGCGAGGTCCGCCAGCTCCGCCCACCGCGGCGGCAGCTCCGTCACCGGCAGGCCCGGCGCGTGCGGCGGCGAGACGCCCCACGTCTCGCGGCAGAGCTTGTCCAGTTCGTCCCGGATGCGGTTCCGCTCGTCCGTGAGCCGCTGCCACTCCGCCAGGGCGGCCGCGGGGTCGCCGAACCGCTCGGTGAACGGCCGGAGCCGTTCCGCCAGCGCCTGCAGCTCCGCCTCCGCCTTCCGGCACGCCTCGCGCAGCCCGTCGGCGTCGAACGTGTCGGACACGGCGCGCCGCCGCTCGGCCAGCTCGGAAGATCGGCGCCGCCACTCCTGCCACTGCTGTGCGATCAGGGTCAGACGCAGCGGGGGCTCCGCGGCCAGCGGGCCGAGGTCCAGCGCGGCCAGCTGCGCTGCCAGTTCCCGTGCCTGCCGCTCCAGCTGCCGCAGCCGCTCCGCCCCCGGGCCGCCCGCACCCCGCCCGGCCAGGACCCAGCCCAGAAGGGCGCCCAGCACCGCCAGCGCCACGGCGGCGGTCAGAGGCAGGCTGCCCGGGAGCACCGGGCCTGCCACCCCGCCGGCGACAGACCCCGACAGCGCTCCCCCGTCGGCCCCGGACAGCGAACCCATGCCGGCACCACTCAGCCAGCCCACGAGGGCACCCAGCGACCAGCCGAGGACCGTGCCCAGCACGGCACCGGCCGCGGCACCGATGCGCCGGCTTCGCGCCCGCACCAAGGCGACCGCCTGCCGCACCCCGGAAAGCTCGGCCTCCACCTGCTGCTGCCGGGCCAGCAGGGACACCTTCTCCTCCGCCCGCCGGAGCGTCGCCTCGTCCAGGTCCGTTACGGCGGCGTACTCCTGGCGCAGGCGGGCCTCCTCTTCGTCCAGGCGCCGGAGCTCCCGGTCGAGCCCATCCGCACGGGTCGCTGCTACCTCGGCCCGCCGGCGTGCATCGGCCTCCAGGACGTGGCAGTTGCGCACCAGCTCCAGCACGTCTGCAGGCTGGCCGGCGAAGATGGCGTACCGCTCTGACTCGTCGCCGAGCCGCTCCACCTCACGGGCGAGCTCCTGACAGCGCGCCCACTGGCGCAGCGCCTCGCCGGCCAGCGCCTGCACGCGCCTCAGGGCCGCTCCCGCGGGATGCCCCAGCCTGCCCCAGTCGGGCCCCTCGGCCAGGAGGGACGCCAGGCGGGCCTCTTCCCGGGCCAGCCGGTCGAGCTCCCCTTCCAGGCGCTCGAGCTCCGCCAGCCTCTCCCGCAGCTCCGCCGCGTCGCGGGGGAGTTCGGCGCGCCCCGCCACATCGCCGAACTCCGCTCGCAGCCGCTCCCCGGCCGCCTCGGCCTGCTGGGTGGTCTCGGTCAGCCGCTGCTTCAGGTCCTTCAGCTCCTCACGGCGCTGCGCCGCCGCGGCCTCCAGCTGGATCAGCTCCTGCAGCCGGTCCCCCGTCTCAGGCGGAAGGCCGGCCAGCTCCGGCCACTCCTGCTCCAGCTGCGCCCGGAGCTCGCGCAGCCGCTGCTCCGCCTGCCGGGCCCGGTCCAGCGCCCTGCGCAGGGCCTGCCACTGGCGCAGCGTCGCCGCCCGCCGCTCGGCCAGCCGCTGCCACTCCTGCAGCGCGTCCAGCACCTGGCGAAGCTGGGCGGCCTTCCGGCGCGCCTCGTCCAGCGCTGCCTCCGCCTCCTGCAGCTGCCCCGCCGCCTCGTGGTAGCCGTCCACGGCCTCCCGGGCCTGCTCGATCGCGGCGGTCAGCGCGCGGATCTGCGCCTGCAGCTCCTCCAGCTCCCGGTCGTTGCGCAGGTCCCGCGGGAAGCCGTACCGCGACACGGCGCGAGTGCGGTTCCTGAGCTGCGCGCTCAGCCACTCCAGCGCCTGCTGCGGCCGCCCACCGCCGGCGCCGGCCAGCAGCTCATGCACCTTCTGGTCCACCTGCCCCATCTCGGGCAGCGGCTGCGTCACGCAGAAGGTGGCCGCCAGCAGCTCCCGCGACGGGAGCCCGACCAGCCGGGCGATCAGCGCCTCGTACTCCTGGTTGCCCCGCCGCGCCCCGGGGTTGTGCACGCCCTGGTGGATCCGCTCCCGCCCCGCCGGCCCGTGCCGGGTCACGATGACCTCGTGGCTGTCGAAGTCGCGCCGCACGCGGTAGCGCAGGCCGTCGGCGGCGGTGAACTCCACCTCGCCCTCAAAGGCCGGCGCACGGCCCAGGTGGCGGTAGCGCTTCTGCCCGAAGTCCGCGGCCGAGCCGCCGGTGGGCAGGCCGTAGAGGGTGGCCATCAGCCCGGCCACCAGCGTCGACTTGCCGGTCTCGTTGGGCGCCACCAGCACGCCGAGGTCGGCGGGGAAGGTGCAGGTCGTCTTCTCGCCGTAGGGTCCGAAGCCCGTCAGCGACACCGAATGCCAGACCACCCCTGCCATCACCGCTCACCTCCCAGCATGGCCTGCACGCCGCGGCGCAGCGCCTGCTCCAGGACGGCCCGCTCGCCCGGGTCCTGCTCCTCCGCCAGGCGCCGGCGCATGCGCCGGATGAACTCGCCCAGGATGGTCCGCTCCCCGGCCCAGCGGTCCAGCCGCTGGGGGGAGAGCGAGTCGGTCTCGTCGACGACCTCCAGGTAGAAGAACCGGTGCGCGCAGTGGGCCTGGATGGCCTCGGCGTTCAGCAGCTCCGGCGCGCTGCCGGTCAGGCGCACGCGCGCGATGACCGCCGGGTCCGCCAGTTCCGCGACAGCCGCGGTCACCTGCGCCGCATCCGCCATGCCGGAGACGTCGAGATCGCGCACCACCACCGGCTGCGCCCCGGCCGGGACGCGCTCGAGCCGCACGCCGCCCGCCTCGACGCAGGCGATGGTGAACTGGCCGGTGCCGGGGTCGTCGAACCCCTTCCCCTCCACCGCGCCGGGGTAGACGGCCAGCCCCCGCCCCATCCGGACCTCGCCGGGCTTATGGATGTGCCCCAGGGCGACGTAGTCGTAGCCGGCCTGCGCCAGGGCTGCGGGGTCCAGCGGCAGCGACCGGTCGCCGCCCCAGTCGCCCAGGGTGCCGTGGAAGACGGCCAGGTGCGCCCCGGGCTCGTCCACCTTCGGAAACCGGTTGACCGGCGGCTGGGTCTGGGTGACGCCCCCGGTGTAGGCCAGGCTGTAGAGGTGCAGCGCCGTCCCCTGCACGGTCAGGGTCGCCACGTGTGCGGGGTTGGGGTTGGTGACCAGCAGGCCCGGCCAGTCCTCCCGGTGGTTCTGGTAGACCGAGTTGGGGTACGTGATCTCGTCGTGGTTGCCCGGCACGGTCACCACCGGGAAGCCGGCCTGCTCCAGCCGGCGCAGCTGTGCCATGACCGAGGCCACCAGCGGCTCCTCCGGCCGGTGGGTCTCGAACAGGTCGCCGGCGATGACCACGAGGTCGATCCCGTGCTGCCGGTCGAGCGCCAGGTCCACGGCCCGCTCCAGCAGGTCGTCCCGCCTGCGGCGGCGCTCCTCCGCCCTGTCGCGGGGCATGAACGCCGGCCGCCAGCCCAGGTGCAGGTCGGCGAGGTGTAGGATGCGGATCACGTGGGGTACCCCCTTTCGCGCTGGATTGGGTTCTTGTCCGAGCTTCATTACTCGCGCCGGGGTGTGACAACTGCCTGTCACTGTGGCGAAGATCGCGCACCACCGCGGACGCGGAGACCCGCTGGCGCCCCGAGGTCCCCTCCATCCGGCGGATGGCGGACGCGCGAAAAGGGGGGTGCGTGCCAGGCAGGAGTGAGCGCCGCGTCGTCGGGCGTGCGCGGCCCCAGTGCGGTAACCCGGTGGACGCGTGGCAGGTCTGGAGAACAGATGTCCGCCCCCCATAGGTTCGACGCGCTGGGTGCGATGTCCTATCACCCGGCGGGGCGTGGGGTCGGGCGAGGGGCAGGATGCACCGAAGGCATGGGGTCGGGGCGGTGGGCCACGGAGCGGCCCAGGACTCGGCACTGAGCCCGCGGTGCGCGCGACAGGGCCCGGAGATCCGCGACCTCCGGGCCCGGCCCGCGCTACTCGATTAAGACCCGCAGCGGCTACGCCGCCTTCTTGCCCTCCTTCGAACCCCGGTGCGTCACCGTGCCGATGATCAGCACCGCGGCCAGGATCAGCAGCAGCACGCCGGCGATGGCGAAGGCGGAGCCCTTGAAGGCGTTGCCCACGCCGCCGACGATGATGCCGATCACCTGGAAGTCCGAGTCGCCGAAGGTCGTGTTGGCAAAGCCCAGCGCACCGAGGGTCGGCAGCAGGAACGCCGCACCGAAGCTGATCAGGATGCCGTTGACGAAGGCGCCGGCGATCGCGCCCCGCTTGCCGCCCGTGGCGTTGCCGAAGACGCCGGCCGTGCCGCCCACGAAGAAGTGCGGGATCAGCCCCGGCACGATGACCGGCAGCCCGACCAGGCCCATGATGATCATCGAGACCACGCCGCCCAGGAAGCTGACGATGAAGCCCACCAGCACCGATGTGGGGGCGTAGGGGAAGGTGATCGGGCAGTCCAGGGCCGGCTTGGAGTCCGGGACGATCAGGTCCGAGAAGCCCTTGAACGCCGGCACGATCTCGTTGATGATCATCCGGACGCCGTAGAGCACCACCGCCACGCCACCGGCAAACGTGATGGCCTGCAGCAGGGAGAAGACCAGCATGTTCTGCCCGCCGGACAGCTCGGTGGTGGCGGCGTGGCCGGCCGCCAGAGAAGCGATCAGGAAGATGATGAACATCACCAGCGAGGTGGAGATCACCGACTCACGGAAGAACTGCAGCCCCTTGGGGAACTGGTACTTCTCCAGCGAGTCCTCCCGGTCGCCCACCAGCTTGCCGATGGTGCCCGAGAGCCAGTAGCCGAAGGTGCCGAAGTGCCCCAGGGCCACGCCGGCACCGCCTGTGAGCAGGTCCATGTACGGGCTGGCGAGGGCCGGCATCAGGACCATCAGGCCGCCGAGGATCAGGGAGCCCACCAGCACCAGCAGCCAGCCGTCCAGCCCGGCGGTGCCCAGCACCGCGGAGAGCATCGCCGCCATGTAGAAGGTGTGGTGGCCGGTCAGGAAGATGTACTTGAACGGTGTGATGCGGGCGAAGAGCAGGTTGGCCAGCAGGCCGAAGACCATGATGAGCGCGGTCTGGGTGCCCAGCGTCTGCTGGGCGATGGCGACGACCGCCTCGTTGTTGGGCACCACGCCCCGGATCCCGAAGCCGGTCTCCAGGAGCGGCCCCATGTAGTCCAGCGCCCCCACCAGCATGTTGGCGCCACCGCTCAGGATGACGAAACCGAGGATCGACTTGAGCGTACCGCTGATCACGTCGCTGGCAGGCTTCTTCTGGAACAGCAGGCCCAGAAGCGCCACCAGACCCACCAGTACAGCAGGAACCGAGAGGACGTCGGCGACAAAACCCATCAAGAAGTCCATGATCCAATCCTCCCATCCTTCCGCTGAGTTGGCTCCGGGCGGTTACTCCATGCCGAGCGCGGTCCTGACCTTCTCCTTCACCTCCTCCTTGTCCATGTAGTTGCGGATGGCCACGACCTTCGCCGGACCATTGCTCAGCATGGGTGCGAACTGCGGCGAGGTGACGATGACGTCGGCCCCCGCAGCGCCGGCGGTCGCGATATCCGCAACCTCCACGGAGACGCCCGCGATTCCGAGTTCCTTCAGCGCACCCTCCACCTGCATGCGGAGCATCAGGCTGCTGCCCAGCCCCATGCCGCACACCGCAAGGATCTTCACCGGGATCCCCCCCTTCGCCGTCACGGCAGTCTGATACCCAGGGCAGCCAGCGCCTGCCGCTCGATCGCGGCCGCGTCGACCCCCATGTGCGCCAGCAGCGCCTCGTCCGGCCCGGACTCGCCGTAGCGGTCCGGCACCCCGACCCGGTGGACCGGGGTGGGCCTGCGCTCGCCGAGGCACTCGGCCACGGCGGCGCCGAGGCCGCCGATCACGCTGTGCTCCTCGGCCGTCACCACGACACCACAGGCCTCCGCCGCCTCCACCACCGCCTCCGCGTCCAGCGGCTTCACCGTCGGCACGTGGAGCACCGCGGCCTCCACGCCCCGCTGCGCCAGGCGCCGGGCGGCCTCCATCGCCCGGGCGGTCATCGTGCCGGTGCTGATGATGGCCACGTCGCGCCCCGGCCGCAGCGGCACCGCCCGCCCGGGCTGGAACCGGTAGCCCTCGGGCACGACGGCGGGCACGGCGTTGCGGTAGAGCCGCAGGTAGACGGGGCCGGGGATCTCGGGCAGGAGGCGGGTCGCCTGGGCGGCCTCCGCCGCGTCACCCGGCACGATCACGGTCATACCCGGCAGCGCCCGCATGATGGCGATGTCCTCCACCGAGGCGTGGGTGCTGCCGCCCTTGGAGACCGCGAGCCCGCTGTAGGAGCCCACGATCTTGACGGGCAGTCCCGGCTGGCAGACGGAGGTGCGGATCTGGTCCAGCGCCCGGCAGACGGCGAAGACAGCGAAGCTGTTGACCACCGGAACCAGGCCGCAGGCGGCCAGCCCGGCGGCAACGCCCACCATGTTCTGCTCGGCGATGCCCACTTCGATGTACCTTTCGGGGTACCGCTGGCCGAAGGCGTCGCAGCGGATGGAGTTGCCCAGGTCGGCGTCCAGCACCACCACGTCCGGGCGGATGCCGCCCAGCTCCAGCAGCGCCGCGCCGTAGGCATCGCGCATCGCCGCGCTCATGGCGCCACCCCCAGTTCAGCCAGGGCCCGGGCGGCCTGCTCGGAGGTCAGCGGGTGGGAGTGCCACTCCGGCCGCCCCTCCATGAACGAGACGCCCCGTCCCTTTATGGTATGCGCCACCACCAGGAGGGGCCGGCCGTCGGCAGGCGCGTCCAGCGCCCCGGCCAGGGCCGCCACGTCGTGGCCGTCCACCTCCCGCACCGCCCAGCCGAACCCCTCCCAGCGGAGGGCCAGCCGCTCGGGCGGATGCACGGCGGCGGTGGCGCGGGTCTGCGAGAACCGGTTGAAGTCCAGGATCGCCGTCAGGTTGGCGAGCCGCAGCTCGCCGGCCAGCAGCGCCGCCTCCCAGACCTGCCCCTCCTGGATCTCGCCGTCTCCCAGCAGCACGTAGGTCTGGTAGTCCTTCCGGCCGATCCGTGCCGCCAGGGCCATGCCGGCGCCGGCGGAGAGCCCCTGCCCCAGGGAGCCGGTGGACATGTCAACCCCCGGGGTCCGGCTCATGTCCGGATGCGCCTGCAGCCGGGAGCCCAGGACGCCGAAGGTGGCCAGTTCACCCACCGGGAAGAAGCCCCGCTCCGCCAGGGCGGCGTAGAGCGCCATGGCGGCGTGCCCCTTGGAGAGGATGAAGCGGTCGCGCTCCGGCCAGTCGGGCTCCTCCGGGCGGATGCGCAGCTTGTGGAAGTAGAGGACACTCAGGATCTCGGCAGCCGAGAGCGACCCGCCCAGGTGGCCGCCTCCGGCCTGGAGGGCGGTGCGGATCACGTGGCAGCGGATGCGCCTCGCGGCGTCTTTGAGCAGCAGGACGTCGGGCCGCGGTGTCGCCATTCAGGTCGCCTCCCCCCGGTCCGCCTCTTCGGCCCGTCCCGAGACCGAGCCGACCAGCCGGAGCACCGTCGCCACGTCCGGGGCGGACTGCAGCGCCGCCACCGCGTCGCGGTTGCCCAGCAGTTCGGAGAGCTGCATCAGAGCCTTCAGGTGGGTCTCGTGGTCGATGGCGCCCAGGCAGACCACCAGGCTCACCGGGTCGTTCTCCGGGTGGCCGAAGGGCACGGGCTGCCGGAGCCGGATCATGGACATGCCCAGCCGGAGCACGCCGTCCTCGGGGCGGGCGTGGGGGAGCGCGAAGCCGGGCCCGAGCACGATGTAGGGGCCGAACTCCCGGGCCGTGCGCACCATCGCCTCCACGTACCGCGGTTCCGCCAGACCGGCGTTCACCAGCAGGGCCCCGCCAGCCCGAATGGCCTCCTCCCAGGTCTGCGCCTCCACGTCCAGCGCGACGGTCTCTGCCGTAAGCAAGTCTCTCAACACGGGCTGTCTACCTCTCCATGCCTCAGATTGCAGTGTCTGAGCGGTGCGGCGCACTCTGACGACGTCGTCCTCGCCGAGCAGGGGCGAGACCCGCACCACCGGCAGGCCGCAGGGCGGCACCTGGCAGGTGGCGATGACCAGGTCGTGGGGGTCCTCGGCCAGCACCTCGCGCATGCGGAAGGCCGAGACGACCCGGCCCGGCTGGATCTCGGGCAGCAGCGAGCGCAGCCGCGTCAGCAGCAGCGAAGAGGTGCCCACGCCCGAACTGCAGACGAGCAGCGCCCGGGGCGGCGGCCGGCGGCGGAGCTTCTCCCGCTCCATGGCCGCGGCGATGTGAATCGCGAGGTAGCCGACCTCCGGGTCGGGCACCTTGAGCCCCCAGATGGCCGAGAGCGCCCGACCCACGTCCTGCGCGGCCAGGCAGGCGGCGGGGTACTTCGCCCGCACCTCGTCCAGCAGCGGGTTCTCCACCACCTCTCCCCGTCGCAGGCGCAGGGCGATGGGCCCCAGGTGCAGGGCGAGCCCCATCAGGAACTCCCGGTCCTGCCGCAGGGCGATCCCCAGCCGGGTCTCCACGAGGATGGCCATCTGCTCCGCCAGCTCCAGGTCTTCCCGGGTGGCGATGCCGGTCTCCGGGACCGCTTCCACCGCCCGCGCCGCCTCCAGCTGCAGGGCGAGCGCCGCCAGCTCGGTGTGGGGGATGCGGATGGCGAAGCGCTCCTGCAGCGCCTGGCAGATGGCCTGTGCCTGCCTGGCGCAGGGCGACGACGCCCCCCGGGAGATGTGCCCCGGGCTGAAGGACAGGGTGTGGCCTGCGTACAGCCGGCTGATCATGACGGCCACGTGGACGGAGAGCTCGGGCGCACCGAACTCCCGCATCAGGTCGCCCAGGGGCCCCCACGCCACGTGGGGCAGGAGGGGCCGGAGGAGCGCCTGGAGCGGCTCGGAGTCGGGGTGGTCTTCCAGCAACAGGGCCAGCTGCGCCTCGTCGGCCAGCTCGCCGACCAGGTCGGCGATCGCCTGGCGCCAGTGGCCCTCGGTCCCCTGCAGGCAGATGCCGGCGTGGCCGCGCACCAGCGCCAGGCCCCGCCGCGACGCCCAGGACTCCGCCGCCGCCAGGTCGGCATGGACCGTCGACTTCCCAACCCCCAGGCGGTCGGCGAGGTCGCCCAGGCGGCGCGGCGCCTCGTCGCTGAGCAGCATCAGGAGGAGCCGCCGCACCCGCTCCCGCGGCGAGGGGATGTACTCGCCGGGCGGCGCCTCAGCGGCGACGAACCGGTCGAGGTACTCCCGCAGCCGGCCGGTTTCCCCCTCCAGCTGGTAGCCGACGCCGGCGGTGCTGACCAGCTGCACCCCGTGGGCGGCCACCCAGTCGGAGAGCGCCTCAAGATCGTAGCGGACGGAGCGCGCCGGATAGCCCAGAAGCCGGCCGATCTCCGTGGCCGGCAGCGGCCCGCTGGCCGCCAGGAGCAGGCGCAGCAGCCGCTGGCGGCGGTCGTTGAGCACGGCGTCTCGCCTCCTCTCCGCGTCTTACTACCGCAGTAGGAGGGTTCGGACCGTGTACGGTGCAACTCCTGCAGGGGTGCCGTCCTGCTTTTGTCATCTTCATCGTGCCAAAACGCGAACGCCCCCGCCGGCGGGGGTACTGCGCACACCGCAGACACAAAAAGAGCCAGGGCAGAGACGCCCCGGCTCCTTCTTCTTGTGATTACCGCCTGAGCCGCGGGTCCAGCACGTCCCGCAGCCCGTCGCCCAGCAGGTTGAAGCCCAGCACCGCCAGCATGATGGCGAGGCCGGGAAACGTGACGACCCACGGCGCCAGCTGGATGTAGACCTGCGCGCGGGAGAGCATCGCCCCCCACTCCGGTGCCGGCGGCTGGGCGCCGAGGCCCAGGAAGGAGAGCCCGGCGGCGTCGAGCATCGCCGTGCCGATGGAGAGGGTGGACTGGACGATGATCGGCGCCAGGGCGTTGGGCAGGATGTGCCGGCCGAGGATGCGGGCGTGCCCGCCGCCCGCCGCCCGGGCGGCCTGCACGAAGTCCTGCTCCCGCAGCGAGAGGACCGAGGCCCGCACCAGGCGGGCGTAGACCGGCATGCCCACCACGCCCACGGCGATCATCGCGTTGGTGAGGCTCGGACCCAGGATCGCCGTGATGGCGATGGCCAGCAGGATCGACGGGAAGGCCAGCAGGATGTCGATGATGCGCATCACCAGCAGGTCCAGCCAGCCGCCGAAGTAGGCCGAGATGGCCCCGATGGCCGTCCCGGTGGTCAGCGAGATGCCCACCGCCACCAGCCCGACCTGCAGCGAGATGCGGCTGCCGTGGATGATGCGGCTGAAGATGTCGCGCCCCTGCTCGTCCGTGCCCATCCAGTGGGCGGCCGAGGGCGGCTGGAGCATATCGGACAGCTTGCCCTTGATCGGGTCGTACGGGGCGATCACGTCCGCCAGCAGCGCGGCCAGCACCATCACCAGCACGATGGCGCCGCCGAGCGCCGCCGCGCGGTGGCGCAGCAGCCGGCGGAGGATGCCAGGCCCCCGGCGCGCAGCCTCCGGGGCGCCGTAAGTGCGCGGCGCGCCGCCCGAGACCGGGGGCTGTTTCTCTGTTGCGGCCACGTTTCAGCCCCCCTCACTGGTAGCGGATGCGCGGGTCGATGAAGGTGTAGAGGACGTCGACCAGCAGGTTGACCAGGATCATCGCCAGGGTGATCAGCGCGATGCCCCCCTGCACCACCGGGTAGTCCCGGGAGCCGATGGCCAGCACGATGAACCGGCCGATGCCCGGCCAGGAGAAGATCGTCTCGGTCAGCACCGCCCCGCCCAGCAGCAGCCCCACCTGCAGGCCGATGATGGTGACCACGGGCAGGAGGGCGTTCTTCAGGGCGTGCTTGAAGTTCACCTTCCAGCCGGAGAGCCCCTTGGCCCGGGCCGTGCGGATGTAGTCCAGGTTCAGCACCTCGAGCATGGAGGAGCGGGTGATGCGGGCGATGGTGGAGAGCGGGATCGTGGCGAGGGCCACCCCCGGCAGCACCAGGTGGCGCAGGCCGGTGACGAAGGTGGTCCACTGGCCGCGCACGAGGCTCTCCAGCACGACGAACTGCGTCGCCCCGTCCCAGACCATCCGGGCGTCGAGCCGGCCGCCGGCGGGGAACCAGTGCAGCCGCACCGAGAAGAACATCATGAGGACGAGTCCCAGCCAGAAGATCGGCATGGAGACGCCCACCAGGGCGCCGGCCATCACGCCGTAGTCGAGGATGGAGTTCCGCCACACGGCGGAGACCACCCCCGCCAGGATGCCCAGGGTCGAGGCCAGGAGCATGGCGAAGATGGCCAGCTCCACCGTGGCCGGGTAGCGGGCCATCAGCTCGGCGGCCACGGGCTGGCGGCTCTGCAGCGACGTGCCCAGGTCGCCCCGCAGCAGGTCGCCCATGAAGACGGCAAACTGCACGTAGAGCGGATCGTTGAGCCCCATCTGCTCCCGCAGGGCCTCCACCTGCTCGGGCGAGGCCCGCTCGCCCAGCATCAGCCGCGCCGGGTCTCCGGGGATCGCGCGCATCAGCAGGAAGATGACCACCAGTACGCCCAGGGCGGTGGGGATGGCGAGCCCGATGCGCTTGGCCAGATAGCTTGCGATGTCAATCCCTCCCTGAAGGGGGCGGCCGCAGCCGCCCCCTCCCTCTGCGCGTCAGCTCAGGCGGCTACGGCAGCGTGACCTTGCCCAGCGACTCGGAGCCGGTCGGGTTGGGCACGTAGCCGGTGATGCCCTTCCGGACGGCGATGGGCACCCGGGTGTGCATCAGCGGCACCCACGGGGCGTCCTCCATGATCAGCACCTGCGCCTCTTCGTAGAGCCGGGTGCGCTCCGCCTGGTCGGTGGTCTGGCGGGCCCGGATGAGCAGGTCGTGCACCTGGTCGTTCACGTAGAAGGCGATGTTGCCGGCGTCAGGCGTAACGGCGTTGTCCTTGTCCAGCAGGACGTAGAGGAAGTTGTCCGGGTCGCCGTTGTCGCCCGTCCAGCCCAGCAGGGCCATGGTGTGCTCGCCCATGCCGGTCTTCTCGAGGTAGGTGCCCCACTCGTAGGTGACGATCTCGGCCTCGATGCCGACCTCACGCAGGTAGTTCTGGAGGGCGACGCCAATCTGCTCGGGCTGCGGCATGTAGGGCCGCGGCACCGGCATGGCCCACAGCTGGGTCTTCAGCGGGTTGTCCGGGCCGTAGCCGGCCTGGGCCAGCAGCTCCTTCGCCCGGTCGGGGTTGTACTCGTACTTGGGCACGTTGGGGTTGTGGCCCCAGACCGAGGGCGGCAGCGGCGAGACCGCCGGGATGCCCATGCCGCCGTAGAAGGCGGTGTTCAGCTCTTCCTTGTTGATGGCGTGGTTGATCGCCCGGCGGATGAGCACGTTGTCAAACGGCGCGACCTGCGTGTTGAAGGCCAGGTAGCCCACGTTCATCGGCGGCCGCTCGATGATGTCGAACTGGCCCGTCGCCTGGATGGTCGGCAGGAAGGCGGGCTCCACGCCGTCCATCACGTCCAGCTCGCCGGCCTGCAGGGCGACGAGGCGGGCGTTGTTGTCCGGGATCGACCGGTAGATCAGGCGGTCGATGGCGGGCTTGCCGCCCCAGTAGTCGGGGTTGGCCTCGAGCACGATGCGGTCGCCCTTGGTCCAGGAGACGAACTTGAACGGGCCGGTGCCCACCGGGTTGGTGTTCAGCCCCTCAGGGTTCTCCTGCAGCGCCTTGGGGCTGGCGATGGCGAACGGCACCATGGCGATGTCCTGCAGGAACGACGCCTGGACCTGCTTCAGCACGAACTTGACGGTGTACTCGTCCACCACCTGCACGTCCTGGATCACGGAGTCCGCGTCGTAGCCGCCGAACATGTAGCCGTAGTAGGGGAAGTCGCCGCCGACGTGCAACGGGTTGGAGGTGTCCCGCCACCGGTCGAAGTTGATCTTGACCGCCTCGGCGTTGAAGGGCGTGCCGTCGTGGAACTTCACGCCCTGGCGGAGCTTGAAGGTCCACTCGAGGCCGTCCTCGCTGGCCTCCCACTCGGTCGCCAGCACCGGCACCACCTCGGTGTTGCCCGGGGCGTAGTCCAGGAGGCCCTCGTAGATCTGATGCGTCACCTTGAACGACTCACCGTCGGTGACCTGAATCGGATCCAGCGAGACCGAGTCGCCGCCCCGGCCCCATACCAGCACCTTCTCCTGCGCGGCCGGCGTCTGCGGCTGCGGCTGCGTGCCGCCCTGCTGCGGCTCGGGCGCGGTGCTCGTCTGCTGCTGGGTCTGGGACCCGCTGTCAGTCTGGCCGGACTGCGATCCGCCGCCGCTGCAGGCGGAGAGCAGCATCACGCCGACGAGCAGCAGGCCGACCGCCCACCGGAACCGCCTGGTGGAAACCCCCATGGATCTGATCCCTCCCTCTATGTGTGCGCCGGGCCCCTCTGAAGCCCGGGGTCAGGTCTAAGGAATTGGACGCGCGGGTTCGCACCTCCTCTCTGAACACTCGCTCTAAGATAAATCTTTGCATACGCGCCTATGGCGCGACGACGGCCCGTCCCGGAGGCGGTGTAGCCTGCCGGAACGGGCCAGTCCTGCCAGGTGTCGGTCCGTCGCCGATTAGTCGGTCCGTCGCCGATTAGTCGGTCCGTCGCCGATTAGTCGGTCCGTCGCCGATTAGTCGGTCCATCGCCGATCAGTCGGTCGAGATGGGGATCCACTCACCCAGAATCTCCCATAGGATCAGCGTCGGGTGGAGAGGCTCCAGGAGCGGGCCTGGCAGTCGTACTGGATCTCATCAGGGTCGTAGGGGGCGGGGCAGGTGCTGTACTGGCCGCTGGGGAGAAGCATGACGAAGGCCTGGGCCAAGACCGCGGCAACATCGCCCACAAAGCGTTCGACCTGTGCGCGGTTATCGGACGGGGTTCCGGTATGCAGCATCCGCGTCACCTCTCCTGTGACGGGGGCCAGGAGGAGGGCGAGGACCAGCACCGGGACCACGAGCGGAACGCGCCAGGCGCGCACCGCGATCACCGCGCCTGTCTATACGCCGCCCGCGTCCTGATAGCGCGCGATGATCCCGCGCCCCAGCCGCAGCACCGCCTCCCGCAGCTCGGGGGGCTCCAGCACCACGGCGCTGCCGCCGAAGCCGGCCAGCCAGCGGGACAGCTCCCCGGTGCCCCGCGCCTCCATGTGCAGGACCACCGAACCGTCGGCCTCCTCCTCCACCCGCTGGGTGGGGTGCCAGACCGTCTCCCGCACCAGCCGGGCGACCTGCCGGTCGAAGCGGACCCGCACCCGCATCAGCGGGCCGAACTCGATGCCCCAGACCGCGCTGAGGTACTCCTCCAGGTCGAAGTCCGCGGGGCGGTCGAAGGTGGCGCTCAGCACCTGCGCCTCGAGGATGCGGTTGACCCGGAAGATGCGCACGTCCTGCCGGAGCTCGCAGAAGCCGATCAGGTAGAGCGCGGTGCCCCGGTAGGCCAGCCCGTAGGGACGGACCACCCGCTCGACCGGCTCCTCGGCGCTGAGGGCCTGGTAGAGGATCCGCAGGGGGTGCGGCCCCTCCACGGCCGCCCGGCACGCGGCCTCCACGTCGGGAGGCGGCGGCAGCGAGTAGGCCTGGATCGGGTCCACCACGAGGACCCGGTTGAGCCCGCTGGCCATCTCCTGCTGCGGCTGCGGCAGCACGGCCAGCAGCTTCTCCAGGGCGGAGCGGGCCGCCTTGCCGCCCAGCGGCCGCTTGCGCTGGGCGAAGTCCAGCGCGGCCATCAGCGCCAGGACCTCTTCGGGCTGGAACTGGATCGGCTTCAGCTTGAACGTCTCGAGCACGCCGATCTGGCCGCGGTCGCGGACGATGGGCACCCGGTTCTGCTCCAGGAAGGCGAGGTCCCGGTAGATGGACCGGCGGGTCACGCCGAACCGGCGGGCCAGGTCGTCCACCCGGGGCCGTCCGCCGCCCATCAGCAGGGTAAGAAGTTGGAAGCGTCTCTCCAGCGCTCGGGAAGACTCGGCGGCCATGCGCAATCCCTCCACTGGGGGATGTACAGGTCGGAATCGTGCATCTTTTCCGCAACCATTCCGGAAACTCCTACCGACTGCGTTATGTAACCCAGAGCCGTCGCCGGCATATGCTGGGGTTGGAGGGATCAGCCATGTTGACTCCCATGCAAGGCTGGGGCTGGGGCCGCGACGACGACTGGGACGACGACTGGGACGACCCGACCCCCCTCGGTGGCTGGGGCGGTTGGGGCGGCTGGGGCAACCCGTGGCGCCGCCGCCGGCGCCGTCGCCGCTTCCCGCAATTCGGCAAGTTCCCCTCGGGGAAGTTCGACAAGTTCGGGAAGTTCCCCTGGGGCAAGAGCTGGGGCAAGTCGCCCTGGGGCAAGTAAGTTCGGGCACAGGAACTCTCCTGCATACGAAGCAGCAGGGCCTGCCGCCTCCGGCAGGCCCTGCGGCGCGTGTGTCGACCGCCCCAGGCGCGGGAGCGGCTGCCCGATCGCCCCGCCGCCCGACTGCGGGCTGCTTCGTCACTGCCCCACCCGCTCCGGGCGCAACGGCCATGCCACCGCCCTAGGCTCCGGACTTACACCTACCGCCCTCGGCGGCTGCGGAAGCCCTGGTGGCGCATCTGCTTCCGGGTGGTCGCGTCGAACGGCGCCGCGGTGATGACCTCGGCCTGCGCCCGCAGGGACGCCGCCTGCTCCGCAGCCCGGGCGTCGCCCGCCGCGGCCTGCGCCTCCAGGTCCTCGGCGGCCTGGATGAGCCGGAGGGCCGCACCCTGCAGGTCGCCCCGATCGGCCAGCTCGACGGCCTCGTCCCACGCCGTGCTGGCCTGGCTGAGCCGCACCTGCCGCATCACCGCCTCGTCAGGCGGCTCGCTGAGGCGAGCCGGGTCGTCGGTGACCGACAGCGCCACCTCCGCGGAGACGGTGGAGGGCTCGCCGCCCGGGGTCGCGGGCAGGTAGCCCAGTACCACCCGCCCCAGCCTCCCGTCTGCGGGCGGAGCCGCGACGGCCAGCCGGAACAGGACGCTCTTGGCCTCGCCCCCGTACAGGTCGGGCAGCACCACCTGCACCCGCTGCGGGTTCCCCTGCGGCCGGTACCCGACCACGTCGGTGACCGCGACGCCGGGCTCCACCTCCACCCGCAGCTGCAGCCCCTGCACGGCCACCTCCAGCAGCCCCTGCAGCTCACGGCGGAACATCTCGGGGATCTTGTCGGGGTCCTCAATGTAGTGGAAGTTGCCGCCGCCGGCCTCCGCCAGGGCGACCAGCAGGTCCTCGTTGAAGTCCGCGCCGACGCCCATGGTGCTGAGCCCGAGGCCCTTCTCCCGCCAGGCCCTGGCCCAGCCCACCAGCGTTTCGGGCTCCGTCACGCCCACGTTGGCCAGGCCGTCGG
The DNA here is from genome assembly GCF_017874315.1 of Symbiobacterium terraclitae. Taxonomy (NCBI): domain Bacteria; kingdom Bacillati; phylum Bacillota; class Clostridia; order Eubacteriales; family Symbiobacteriaceae; genus Symbiobacterium; species Symbiobacterium terraclitae. The sequence continues at coordinate 58,896 of NZ_JAGGLG010000016.1, forward strand.
TCATGAGCAGCACGCGGCTGACCACCCCCGGCCCGGCGTGTGACCTGATCTGCTGCATGCCTGTCGCCAGGCCGCCGCTCAGGTTGGTGGAGCCGCCGGCGGCGATCCCGGACAGCATCGCCTTGAGGGCGTCCTTCTGTGCCACGGGCTGGCTGGGCAGCGGCACCGTCACCTCGTCGTCGTAGGTGACCACGGCCAGCCGGTCCGCGTGTCCCACCTGATCCACCAGGAAGCGGAGCGCCTGCTTCGTGAAGTGGAGCTTCGCCCCGTGCATGGAGCCCGACCGGTCCACCACCGCGGCCAGGTTGAGCGGCGGGCGGCCCCCGGCGTCCCCGGCCGGCGGCGCGGTGATGGTGACCAGCAGGTAGAGCACGCCGCCCGCGGGGCTGATGCAGGTACGGTCCAGCTGGGCGCAGAGGGTGAGCGAATGGGTCATGGTGATCGACCTCCCTTCGCGCCCAGCGTAGCGCACGCCGGTGACAGCCTGCTGTCACTCCGTGCCGCGGTCGGTCTCGCTCATGTTGCCTTCCGGGGTGTCCGGGGCGAGTCTGCACCCGGTCACCGGCCTGTGCGAAGTCCGCACGGGATCACCATGCAGCCGGCAGCTGCATCACCTCGACCCCGTGCCAGCGGGCGAACTCGTGCAGGGCCTTCTCCAGCGAGCGCCGCAGACCCCGGCGGTCGCCCGCGCCCGGCTCCAGCTGCAGGCGGTTCACGATCAGCACGCCGTTCTTCCGGTCCAGCTTCGGGTCCATGCGGCCGACCAGGCTGTCGCCGTAGAGGATCGGCATGGCGTAGTAGCCGTAACGCCGCTTCTCGGCCGGGGTGTAGACCTCCCACGTGTAGTCGAAGCCGAACAGGTCCTGCAGCCGCTCGCGGCGCCAGAGCAGGTTGTCCAGCGGCGCCAGAAAGCGGACGGTCCGCCTCGGCGCCCAGTCCTCCGCCGCCTCCAGATACGGCTGGTCCGCCGCCAGGGCAAAGTAGTGCCGCCGCACCCCCTCGACAGCCACCTCCACCCACTCGCCGGCCCGCACCTTCTCCTCCGCCAGCGCCCGCCGCCTGGCGGCGGTGTAGCTCTGCCAGCCGAAGCGGAAGTCGCCCAGGTCCACCAGGCGGAAGGCTCGCATGTACTTGTCCAGCAGGAACCGCTGCCACTCGGCCTCGCCCTCGGCCACGTGGGGCGCCGACCAGGGGCGCGAGACGTCACCCTCGGTCAGCACCGGGCCGCCGCTGCGGTTTCCGGTTCCCCCACCGGTCCCGTGACCCTCGCTGACTCCGGTGCCCCCGCTGGTCGCTGGACCCTCGCTGTCACCGGTACCCCCGCTGGTCCCGGGACCCTCGCTGTCACCGGTACCCCCGCTGGTCCCGTGACCCTTGCTGTCACCGGTACCCCCGCTGGTCCCGTGACCCTCGCCGACATCGGTGGCCCCGCTGTCGCCGACCACCTCGCCGCTGCTGCCGGCGCAGTCGCCGAGCAGCGGTGAACGGAGGCTGTTCAGATCGCCCGGCAGGCGGGCCTTGACCTCGTCCGGGACCACCCGCTCGGCCAGGTCGTACCACTTCTCGTTCCCGTCCCGGCGGGCGACGAAGATCTCGCCGCCCAGCCAGAGCAGGTCGATGGCCCTGCCCGAAGCCTTCGACGCCTTGTCGGGCGGGTTGTAGCCGATGCCCATCAGCCGCGGGCCGTCGTTGCCCACGGCCCGGGGCGGCAGGGGACCCTCCCGCTGCAGCTGGCTCAGCACCTCGGCCATGCTGCCGGCGAGCGTCGCCCTTGCGGGCAGCTGCCGGGCAGCCAGCATGATGGGCCAGAAGTCCGGCAGGTCGCGCATGGGCAGCACGCAGCGGGCGTTGGCCAGGTACTCGAAGGCATCGCCGGAGGCGAACAGCCCGTCCAGCATCCCAGGCCGGTAGCCGCCCACGCGGTTGCGCAGGACCAGGTGATGGTTGCGCTCCACCACCGCGATGGGGTCGAGCTGCACCGCCTCCAGCCGCTCCAGCGCCCGCACGACGCCGCGGCGTCCCCTCAGCTCCTTCACCCACGGCTGGATCACCCCCGGCACCTCCAGCAGCCCCTGCGTGAAGAGCAGGAAGCGGCGGGCGGCAGTCCTCGAAACCCGAACAACCACGGGCCCTCCTCCCTTCGGCGGCATCCGGCGGCCCTCATCCGGCGCGGCCGCCACGTTTCGGTACTCCCTTCGCCGAACCGAACTTATGTTCCTGCCGAACATCGACAACGCGACCGGCGCCCTTCTGAAGGGGCGATCGCCCTCGCCTTCGCCGGCCTGCAGATCCGGCCCTTGCCCTGCCCGGGCGCCGCGCTAGCCGCCGACCCCCGTGCCCACCGCCCCACCGACGGCTCCCGACCCCACCAAACCGCCAATAGCACCCGTCCCCGCAGGCCCGCGGCCCCGGTGGCTCGCTTCGACGGTCTCGCCCACGCATGGCAGGACCGCCTCATGCTGTGCCAGATCCTGTCTACCGCTCCTCGGTGAGTCGGTCTACTGGATTCTCGGTGATCCGGCATGCTGGATTCGTGTGACCGGGAGAAATACGGGGAAATCCTCCCCGTATTTTCCACGAACTACAGGGAGCCTCTCCCCATATTTCCGTTATGTTAACTTGGTCCTGGCCAACTCCCAGCAGAACGTTGTCGCGTTCTGTCGAAAACGATTTCCCAAAGACCGGGGCACCTGGCTCGAGGTTCCTCCAGCCCCACCAAGCGGCGCGATATGGTTCCGGTTTCCCTGCATTTCGTGCAAAATGCAGGGAAATGCTACCTATATTCCCAGCAGCGGCATCGGCCAGCAAGGGATGAACGGCATGCGTGCAACGAGAGCGAGTTGTCGTATCGATGCTTGGACAACAGACGGGCGCCGGTGGTCACCATGCGACGGCGAAGGCGGGAGCCGCCCGGAAAAGGGGATGTCCAATACATGAGGCGGTCTCGCCCATGAACAGCGAGACCGCCTTGGTGCGACCGATGGCTAGAAGTCCAGCACCGTGAAGGGCAGGAACAGCCAGTAGTCATCGATGTTCAGCACCGCCAGCCACCACAGGGCAACGCCGAGGGCCGCAGCGGCTGCGGAGTGCCACCAGGCCCTGATGAGCCTGTACGAGTGACCCAGGGCGAGCAGAACCAGCACGAACGTGAGGCTGAGCACCAGGAGACCGATCGTATAACCGCTCAGGAAGCTGCAGACATACGAAGACAGGGCCGCCCACCAGTACCACCGGGGCTTCCCCGACACCCCCAGACCGATCGCAACCAGCGTAAACGGAACAAGCGCCCAGAAGAGGACAGCGACGATCGCCATTCGCACTCCCCCCACCCCGAAGGTATCCGGCAACCGCCTCAAGTCAAGCGTACCACAAACGGCGCCTTGACCGGTACTCAAACATTGCGCTATGATGTCTATGCATTCCTAGACGAATCGAGATGATGTCTAATGATTGACTCCGACCTCCTGACTGGCGCCTCGCTGGACGAGCTGAAGCAAGGCTACCGGGAATCGGCCGAGGCCTACACGTGCATTTGCTGCGGGCAGCGCGTCGAAAAGGGCGTCGTCTACCCGGTCGGCGACCGCCTCTACGAGGCCCAACGGTACATCCGGCACCACATCGCCGCCGCCCACGGGTCGGTCTTCGCCCACCTGGTCGGCCTGGACAAGCCGGCCCACGGCCTCTCTGACCTGCAGCGGCGGCTGCTCACGCTGCTTTACGATGGCCGCAGCGACGATGAGATCAAGAAGGCGCTCGGAGCAGGCTCCCTCTCCACCATCCGCAACCACCGGTTCATCCTGCGGGAAAAGGAGCGGCAGGCCCGGCTCTTCCTCGCCATCATGGAACTCCTGAACGAGCGGCTGACCGGCGACGAGACGACCGGTGGCCGGACCCGCAGCCGGGCCGGCCGGGCTGCGTCCGGGGAGGCGCAGGGCGCCGGCGGCCGGTCCGGCTCCGGTGAGGGCGCAGGCGATGGCCGCGCCGTCCGGGGGCGGCCCCGCGGCGCAGCGAGCGACCAGGAAATCCTGGCCAGGTACTTCCCCCACGGCCTCGAGGGCCCGCTCCAGCACTTCGGCGGATCTACCCCCATGAAGCACAAGCGCATCATCGCCGCGGCGGTGGCCGGGCGCTTCGCCCCCGGGCGCCGGTACAGCGAGCGCGAGGTCAACGAGATTCTGGAACCCATCGCCGAGGACTACGTTTTGCTGCGCCGGCTCCTCGTCGACTTCGGGTACCTCAGCCGGCTGCCCGACGGCAGCCAGTACTGGCGCAGCGAAACCGATCAAGAAAGGGTGAGCCCCGTGGATCGCAGGAAAGAGCTGAAGCGCCTCGCCCGGGAGGCCAAGGCCGAGGGCGGGGTCTTCCAGGTGCGCAATACAAAGAACGGGATGGTCTGGATCGGGGTCACGCCCAACTTTCGCTCCCTGAACGGGCATCGGTTCCAGCTGGAGATGGGCTCGCACAAGAACAAGGAACTCCAGCAGGCGTGGAACGAGTTCGGCCCCGATGCCTTCGTCTTCGAGCCGCTCGAGACGCTGGAGGAGCCCGAGACCGGCTACTTCGACCGGGACGACGCCCTGAAGAAGTTGAAGCGGAAGTGGCTGGAGAAGCTGCAGCCATTCGGCGACCGTGGGTATAATCTTCCCAGTGAACTGGACGAGGGGAACCGTTAGCCGCGCCCCGTCAGCATGGGGGCTGATGGCAGCGACCCCCGCCGGCAGCGGCAACCCCTCCTGTACGGGAGCGTGAGTGATCGTGCTCGTCACCGTCCTGGGCCGCTATTCCCCGTACGCGCCGGCAGGCGGCGCGTGCCCCGGCTTCCTGGTGCAGTCCGGCGGGGTGAACCTCATGCTGGACGGCGGCAACGGCACCGTGTCCCGCCTGCAGCAGCAGGTGGCGGCGGCCGACCTGACCGCCGTGCTGGTCTCGCACCTGCACCCCGATCACACGGCCGACCTGCACAGCCTCCAGTACCTGATGGCGCACCAGGCCCCCGACCGGGAGCCGCTCCCGGTCTACGCGCCGGACGTGGCGAACCCCGACCGGCACTGGCTGGAGCCGACCTCCTTCGGCGCCCGCTGGATCCGCCTGCTCCCCTTGCCGGTGGACGAGGGCATCGCCTTCGGCCACGTGCGGGTGTTCTTCGCCCGCACGGACCACCCGGAGCCCTGCTGGGCGATGCGCATCACCGACGGCAGCCGCACGCTCGTCTACACGGCCGACACCGGGACCGGGGTCGACCTGGCCCCCTTCGCGGCCGGGGCGGACCTGCTGATCGCGGAGTCCACCTTCGTCGCGGCCAACGGGCAGAGGCGGAAGGGGCACATGCTGGCCGCCGAGGCCGCCGACCTGGCCAGGCGGGCCGGGGTGAAGCGGCTCCTCCTCACCCACTTCAGCCCGCACACCCCGATCGCCGAAGCCGAGGCGGAGGCCCGCGCCGTCTTCCCGGCAGCGGAGGCGGCGGTGGAACTGCGGACGTACCTGGTTTGAGCACTGCAGGGCCGGCGCCCATCCGGGCGCCGGCCCATCAGCTTACTCCTCGATCGTCGTCAGGTCGCCCGGGTCGAGCCCCAGCTCCTGTGCCTTCAGCACCCGGCGCAGGATCTTGCCCGACCGGGTCTTCGGCAGCGACGGCACGAAGGCGATCTCCGCCGGGGTGGCGATGGCGCCCAGGTGGTGGCGCACGTGGCCGATGAGGGCGTGGGCCAGCTGGTCGCTGGGCTCGTGCCCCTTCCGCAGGATGACGAAGGCCTTGATCGCCTCGCCCTTCACCGGGTCAGGCTTGCCGATCACCGCCGCCTCGCCCACGGCCGGGTGGCTCACCAGCGCCGACTCCACGTCCGCGGTGCCGATGCGGTGGCCGGCGACGTTGAGCACGTCGTCCGCCCGGCCGAGGACGGCGATGTAGCCCTCCTCGTCCACCGTCGCCACGTCGCCCGAGGTGTAGACGCCGGGAATCGTCTGCCAGTAAGCCTCGTACCTTTGCCGGTCGCCCCAGATGGTGCGGAACATGTGGGGCCAGGCCCCCCGCAGGCAGAGCAGCCCGCCCTTGTTGGGGGCGACGGGGCGCCCCTCCCGGTCCAGCACCTCGGCCCGGATGCCGGGGAAGGGGCGTCCGGCCCGGCCCGGCTTCACGTCCATGCAGGGCAGCGTGCCGATGGTGGGCGCCGCGGTCTCGGTCTGCCACCAGTTGTCCAGCACCGGTCCCCGCCGCTGCATGATGTGCTCGTACGCCCAGAGCTGCGCCTCGGGGTTGAGCGGCTCACCGGCGCAGACCATCAGCTTCAGGCTGGAGAGGTCGTACTTCCGCGGGTGCTCCGGGCCCATCCGCATGAACATGCGCACGGCGGTGGGGGCCGTGTAGAGCTTGCTCACCTGGAGCCGCTCCACGATCTCCCACACGATGCCCGGGTGCGGGTAGTCGGGCGCCCCCTCCCGCACGACGATGGTGGAGCCGTTCACGAACGGCCCGTAGACCATGATGGAGTGGCCGACGATCCAGCCGATGTCCGACGTGCACCAGTAGATGTCGTTCTCCTGGATGTCGCAGGCCATGCGCCAGAGGTGCGTCGTCCCCACCATGTAGCCGCCGTGGGTGTAGGCGGTCCCCTTGGGCTTGCCGGTGGAGCCCGAGGTGTAGAGGATGAAGAGCCAGTCCTCGCTCTCCATCACCTCGCACGGGGTGTCCGGCGACCCGCGGGAGACGAGCTCGCCGAAGTCGATCTCCCGCTCAGCCAGCTCCACGGCGGGGGTGGCGCGGCGGTGGACCACCACGTGCTCCACCTGGGGGTTGCCCTCCACCGCCTCGTCTACGATGGACTTCAGGTCGATCCGCCGCCCCCGCCGGTAGCCGACGTCGGCGCAGAGCACCACCTTGGCGCCGGCGTCCTCGATGCGCTGCCTGAGGGCCCCGGCGCCCAGGCCGGCGTAGACGACGCTGTGGATCGCCCCGATGCGGGCGCAGGCCAGCATCGCCATGATCCCCTCGGGCGTGAGCGGCATGTAGATGACCACCCGGTCGCCCTTCCGGACGCCCAGCTCCTTCAGCCCGCCGGCCAGCCGGGCCACCGCGCGCCGGAGCATCTGGTAGGTGAAGATGCGCTCCGCGCCGTCCTCCCCCAGCCAGATCAGGGCCGCCTTGTTCCTGCGGGCGCCGTCGGCGTGCCGGTCGAGGGCGTTGTAGCAGATGTTGGTCTGCCCGCCCACGAACCAGCGGGCGTTGGGCGCCTCCCCCTCCACCACCCGGTCGAAGGGGCGGAACCAGTCCACCTCCTCGCGCGCCACGCGGCCCCAGTACCCCTCCATGTCAGCCATCACGGACTCGTAGTAGGCGTCGTAGTCGGTGACGTGGGCAGACCGGGCCAGCTCCGGGGGAGGGGCGATGCGCCCGCTCCCCTGGAGCAGCTGTGCGAACTGCGCCTCCATCGGTCACACCCCCGCTAGTCGCCGGTCGCCGGGCTGGCCGCGTCGTGCACGTGCTTCGGGAAGCGCAGCCGGTCGACCAGGGCCTGGATCTCCTGCTTCGGCGGCGCGGTGGCCAGCGAGATGCCGATCGTCAGCAGGAAGTTGAGGGGCATGCCGAAGATGCCGGCCGCGTTGGGCAGGATGCCGCCGATGTTGTTGCCGGTGGTGGACGACCAGATGATGTAGCCGAGGGTGGTCAGGAGGCCCGCGGCCATGCCGGTGACGGCGCCGGCGGTGTTGATGCGCTTCCAGAAGATGCCCAGCACCAGGATCGGGAAGAACGAGGCGGCCGCGAGCGAGAACGCCCAGGCGACGATGTCGGCGATGATGCTGAGGCGCAGGCTCGCGATCCAGGCGGCGATGGCGGCCACCGTCACCAGCATCACCCGGGAGATGGTCAGCCGGGTCCGGTCGGTCGCCTTCTTGTTGATCAGCTTGAAGTAGATGTCGTGGGAGATGGCGGTGGCCACCACCATCAGCAGGCCGTCGGCGGTGGAGAGCGCCGCCGCCAGGCCGCCCGCCGCCACCAGGCCCGCCACCACGTAGGGCAGGCCCGCGATCTCGGGCATGGCCAGCACCACCAGGTCGGAGTTCAGGCCGAACTCGGCGAACTCTACCAGGCCGTTGGCGTTTGCGTCGTTGATGGTGAGCAGGCCGGTCTTCGTCCAGGCCTCCACCCAGCCGGGCAGCGAGCTGATGGACTGGCCGACGACGTTGTGCAGGACCTCCCAGCGGGCAAAGGCGGCGTAGGCCGGGATGGTGATGTACATCAGCCCGATGAAGAAGAGGGCCCAGCCCACCGAGAAGCGGGTCTCGCGCACGTTGGGGGTGGTGTAGAAGCGCACGATCACGTGGGGCAGGCCCGCCGTGCCGCACATCAGACAGGTGATGAGGGCCAGGTACTGCGCCTGGGTCCAGTCGTTGAACGGCGTCAGGTAGCCCTTGGTGATGCCCAGGGCCGCCTCGGTCGCGGCCACGTCGGTCAGGGCCTGGCCGTACATCAGCTGCGGGACCGGGATCCCCGTGATCTTCTGGGAGACAAAGACCGTCGGCAGGATGAAGGCGATGATCAGGATGATGTACTGGGCCACCTGGGTCCAGGTGACGGCCTTCATGCCGCCCAGCATGGAACAGACGAGGATGCCCAGCAGGCCGACGAAGCAGGCGATGCGGAAGTCAAGCCCCAGGAACCGGGACATGATGATCCCGACGCCCGAAACCTGTGCGATGAGGTACGTGCCGGACACGATGATGGCGGCGATCACGGCGACGATGCGCGGGAAGCTGCCCGGGTAGCGCACGCCGACGAAGTCGGGGATGGTGTAGGCGCCGAGCTTGCGGATGTAAGGCGCCAGGAACAGGGCCAGGAGCACGTAGCCGCCCGTCCAGCCCACCGTGTAGGAGAGCCCCTCCTGCCCCAGCACGTAGAGGGTGCCGGCCAGCGAGATGTAGGAGGCGGCGCTCATCCAGTCGGACGCGGTGGCCATGCCGTTGAAGATGCCCGGGACGGTGCGTCCGGCCACGTAGTACTCGTCCAGGTTGCCCGTGCGGGACATGATGCCGATGGTGGCGTAGATGCCGATCGTCAGGATCATGAAGGTCCAGGCGATGCCCCGCTGGCCGATCCAGCCGGCGGACTCCGCCACCCAGAGGAAGACGACGAACACCAGGAAGGCCATGGTGTACATGCCCCAGATCCGGCCCAGCCGGTCAATCTGGTTGAACACGGGCGCTCACCTCCTACTCGTCAACGCCGTACTTCTGGTCGATGGTGCGCATCCGGAACGCGTAGACGAAGATGAGGATCACGAAGGTGACCTGCGCGCCCTGGGCCCCCATGTAGTACCCCAGCGGGAAGCCCGTGAGGATCCGGAACTGATCCAGCCACACGAGCGCCGCGCCTGCCCCGAGCGACACCAGCGCCCAGACCAGCAGCAACTTCACCGCCAGCCCGAGGTTCGCCCTGAAGTGCCCCTCATACCGCTCCACATCCTTGGGACTCATGCTCACACTCCTCCTTCGCCAGACTCGGAACTTGTCCGGGCTGCCGCGGTGCAACCCTGAAATTAGGTTTATACGCTATTCCCAATCTTTCCTCTACTCATGCAGTTTTGCATACAAGTTCATTGTTGAACTTGTCTCACAAGTTTCCCGAATCGATGATGAAGGGGTTGCAAGTGGCGAGGGGAAGACTCATACTACCGAATCAAATGGGCGCAGGAGGGCTGATGGGCGTGCAGGTACTGGAGTTGCTGAACCGCTACGAGGCCGGGCCGGCCCTGCTCCGGGAGAGCCTGGCCGGTCTGAGCGCGGATGAGCTGCGCTACAAGTACGACCCCGCCAAGTGGTCCGCGAAGGAGATCGCCATCCACGTGGCCGACATGGAGGTGGCCGCCACCTTCCGCATGAAGCGGGTGATCGCCGAACCAGGGGCCCGCTACCCCGGGGTCGACCAGGATCTCTGGGCCGCCAACCTGGGCTACCAGGAGCGGGACGTGGAGCCCTCGCTGCGCCTGCTGGAGGCCCTGCGGGCGGAGATGGCGGCGATCCTGCGGAGCCTGCCGCCGGAGGTGTGGAACCAGTCCGGGGTGCACGACCGGGCCGGCGAGCAGACGCTGGCAGATCTGGTGGTGGCCTACACGGAGCACCTGGAGAAGCACGTGGGGCAGATCCGGGCGATCCGGGAGCGGCTGGGGAAGTAGCGGACGCGCGCAGGGGCCGTTCCCCGGCCATCTCGGATGACCCGGGGAACGGCCCCTGCGGCGGACCGACCTTAGTAGTTCTCCACGAACAGCTCGAAGTACGCCTGCGGATGCTGACAGGCCGGGCAGACCTTCGGCGCAGCGGTGCCCTCGTGGATATAGCCGCAGTTGCGGCACTTCCAGAAATACTTGCCGTCCCGCTGGAAGACGACGCCCTTCTCCAGGTTGTCGACCAGCTTGCGGTAGCGGGTCTCGTGGGCCGTCTCGGCCTTCGCGATCATGCGGAAGGCGGTGGCGATCTCCGGGAAGCCCTCCTGCTCCGCGATGTCGGCGAACTCGGGGTACATGTGCGACCATTCCTCGTGCTCGCCGGCGGCGGCTGCCTTCAGGTTCTCCATGGTGCTGCCGGCGGCCACGGGGTAGGCCGCGTGGATCGCCACGTCCATGGGCATCTCGCCCTCCAGCCCGGCCGCGGCCAGGCGGAAGAACCGCCGGGCGTGCTGCTCCTCGTTGTCCGCGGTCTCCTGGAAGATGGCCGCGATCTGCTTCAGCCCTTCCTCGTCCGCGACCTTGGCGTACATCATGTACCGGGCGCGGGCCTGGCACTCACCTGCAAAGGCCTTCATCAGGTTCTCCAGCGTCTTGGTTCCCTTCAAGTTCATATCGCGTGCCTCCTCATGCTGCAGTGCTGAGCTAGAGGGATTCCAAACTGATTATACCAGAATCTCCCCGGTTATGTTCGTGATTTCACGCACGAACCCCTGCGGTTTCCATCCAAACGGGCCGGAGCGGTCTCTCACCGCAGCCCGGCCCGGATGATCAGCGCCCCGTCAACCACGTCGATGCCCGTCAGCCTGAGCGGCTGGACCATGGGGCTGACGTCGATGTCGAGGTACCCGTCCGCCACCATCTGCGCCACGGCGCCGAGCGGCACGGGGAACTCCCGCACCTGCATCAGCGACGGCTCGAAGCGCAGCTTCCCGTCGGGCAGCACGGCGAACCCCCCTGCGATCTCCAGCGGCACCTCATCGAAGACGCCTGAGAGCAGGAAGAGGTCGTCGTCGTCATCCAGTTCTACGTGCAGGCCTGCCAGCTCCGGATAGCCGGTGAGCACCTCGTTGAGGCTGTCGGCCGTGACCGTCACCACAGCGCTCGGCGGGAAGAGGGAGAAGCGCACGTCGTCGGGCTCGAGGCCCCCGGTGCCGATCCCCTGCAGCGCCAGGCCCAGAGCCTCCAGCACCGGCATGGCGCTCGCCTGCCAGTCGGCCTCCACCGCCGCCAGCTCCTCCTCCACCGCGGCCCGCTGCTCGCCCAGCCCGGCGAGGATCGCCTCTCGCTCGGCGATGGCGGCCTCCAGCTCGGCCACCCGGGCCAGCTGTGTCTCCCGCAGCCGCTCCGCCTCTGCCTGCAGCTCGGCCAGCCGCAGCGCCTCCTCGGACACCCTGGCCTGGGTCGTCATGAGCTCCCTGGCCCTGCGGGCGTCGTAGGCCATGACCTGCTCCAGCGCGTCCAGGCGCCAGAGCAGGTCCGGCAGCGACTTGGCGCTGAAGAGGAGGATCCAGAACCCCCGGTTGCCCTGCTCCCGGTAGTACTGCAGCCGCCGGCCGTACTGCTCCTTGAGGCGGGCCAGGTCGGCCTGCAGGCGGTCCAGCTCGGTCCGGGCCTGCTCCTCCCGGGCGGCGGCCTCGCCGAGCTGCACCTCCAGGTCGGCCAGGGCCGTCCGAGCCTCCTCCAGGCGGCGGTTGAGCAGGAACAGCTCCTGGAGAACCGCCTCCCGGTCGGGCTCCGCAGCCCGGGCGGCGGGGGCGCCCAGCCGCAGGGAGGCGGCCAGCACGGCGACGATGCAGCACACCCCCACCGTGCGCAACCACCTCATGCGACCCCTCCTCTCGCCGGCGGCCATTCTCGCCTTCCCCGCTTAAATACCACGGCCCGTCGGAACACTCCTGCACCCCGCGGGCGCTCCCCGCTCGGACCGGGGCGCGCCGTGTCTGATTGGAGGCCGGGGCTCCCTGCGCAGGTTATCAACAGCGAAGATATACATGACTAGAACTGGTCATATCGAATCTGAGCATGAGGTTGAAGGTAAGTGGAGGCGGAAACCGAACTACTCCCACAATAGGCAGCGGGCGTGCCCCGGACGGACTGCAGGCCGATGCGTCCCGCCGCCGGGCGCGGGCCCGCGGCGACGGCCCGACTGGGGCGCCGGCCGGTGACGGCACGCGGTGATGCCCCGCTTCCGTAAGATCACTACGCCCCTCCCCACACATCGGTTCACTCCCACGCATCGCGAGGTGGCTCAGATGCACAACCCGCCCAAGCCCCTGATCCTCGCCATCAACCCCGGTGCGACGTCGACGAAGATCGGCCTCCACGACGGCGACCGGTGGCGCCTGCGCCAGGTCATCCCCCACTCCGCCGCGGACCTGGCCGGGTTCGAGAGCGTGATCGACCAGTACCCCTACCGGCTCGAACTCGTCCGCCGGGCGCTGGCCGAGAACGGCGTGGCGCCGGAGTCGCTCACCGCGGTCGTGGCCCGGGGCGGCCTCCCCAAGCCCGGCCCCGGCGGCACGTACGCGGTCAACGAGGCGATGCTGGACGACCTCAGGGCCTGCCGGTACGGCATACACGTCTCCAACCTCGCCCCCATCATCGCCTACGACATCGCCAGGCCCCTGGGAATCCCCTGCTTCACCGTCGACCCGGTGACCACCGACGAGCTCTGGCCCCTGGCCCGGATCTCGGGCATGCCGGACCTGGAGCGGTCGAACCTGTCGCACGCCCTGAACATGAAGGCCGTCGCCCGCCGGGTGGCCCGTGAGCTGGCGCGCCCGTACGACGAGCTGAACCTGATCACGGTCCACCTGGGCACCGGCATCTCGGTGGCCGCCCACCACAAGGGCCGCATGGTGGACGTCGTCAGCGGCAACGAGGAGGGCCCCTTCTCGCCGGACCGGCCCGGCACCCTGCCCGCCTGGTCGCTGGTGAAGCTCTGCTACTCCGGCAAGTACACCTTCGCCGAGATGAAGCGCCTGATGAACGGCGAGGGCGGCCTCTCCGCCTACCTGGGCACGAAGGACGTGCGCGCCGTCGAGGAGCGCATCCGGGCCGGCGACGAGCACGCCCGGCTGGTGCTGGACGCGATGTGCTACCAGGTGGCCAAGTACACCGGGGCCATGGCCTGCGCCCTGGGCGGCTGCGTGGACCGGATCATCATCACCGGCGGCATCGCCCACTCTGATTACGTGGTCTCCCGCATCCGCGAGCGCATCGCCTTCCTGGCCCCGGTTGCGGTGCTGCCGGGCGAGGAGGAGCTGGAGGCGCTGGTGGAGGGCGCCCTGCGGGTGCTGCGCGGCGAGGAGACGGCCAGGGTCTACGGCGCACAGGAGGTGGAGTCCAGTGCCGTGGGCTGACTTCGACGCGATGCTGGCCGACGCGGTGCGCCAGCCGACCCGCACGGTGGCGGTGGCCTCGGCAGCCGATCAGGACGTGCTGATCGCGGTCCGCGACGCCCTGGCGCTGGGGCTCTGCCGGGCGATCCTGGTGGGGCCGGGTGCGGAGATCGCCGCGGCGGCCGATGCGGTGGGCCTGGACCTCTCCGCCGTCGAGGTGGTGGAGGCGGCAGACCCGAAGGCGGCGGCCCTGGAGGCGGCCCGCCTCTGCGACGCCGGCCGGGCCCAGGTGCTGATGAAGGGCCAGGTCTCCTCGGGCGACTTCCTGAAGGCCCTGCTCAGCCCTGACCTGAAGCTGAAGCGCGCCCCGCTGCTCAGCCACCTGGCCTGCCTGGAGGTGCCCAGCCTCGGCCGCCTGCTCTTCGTCACGGACGGCGGGATGGTCCCCTACCCCGACCTCGACCAGAAGGTGAAGATCCTGAACAACGCCCTGGAGGCCCTGCACCGGCTGGGCTGGTCGCTGCCCAAGGTGGCGGTGGTCGGCGCCGTGGAAACGGTGAACCCGCAGATGCCGCCCACCGTGGACGCCGCCCTGATCGCCAAGATGGCCGAGCGCGGGCAGATCAGGGGCGCCCTGGTGGACGGCCCGCTGGCCTTCGACGGCGCCGTCAGCCCCGAGTCGTGCAGGCACAAGGGCATCGGCGGGCCGGTGGCGGGCGAGGCCGACCTGATCCTCGTGCCGACGATCGAGGTGGGCAACGTACTGGCCAAGTCGCTGATCTACTGCGCCGGCGCCACGATGGCCGGGGTCGTGCTGGGCGCGGCGGTGCCCGTCGTGCTGGTCTCCCGGTCGGACACGCCCCGGGCAAAGCTGGCCTCGCTGGCCATGGCGATGCTGAGCGCCCCATGAGGCTGCGTAGGAGACATTGCCGCCCCCGTCCTCGAGTGAGGTCGGGGGCGGCTCGCTGTTGCAGGCACGCTACTCCGTCAGCGCCGCCAGGCATTCCAGCAGCGCCCGGTGCAGGTCGGCGGGCGGACGGTGGCGCTGCCAGACGGCGCAGATCGGTCGGGTGATGCGCAGCCCCTCCAGGCGCACGCAGGCAAACTCGCCGGGGGACAGGGCCGAGAGCGAGACAAAGGCGTCGCCGACGCCGGACCGGAGGGCGGTCTTGAGCGCCTCCGGGCTGCCCACCTCCGCCACGACGTTCAGGTCCTCCGGGCCGATCCCCCGCTCGCCCAGGGCGTGCAGCACGGTGGCCCGCGTGGCCGAACCGGCCTCCCGCATGACCAGCGGGACCTGCCGCAGCTGCCCGGGCGGAAGCGGGTCGGGCAGCGAGACCCCCGGCCGCAGGGCCAGCACGATCTCGTCGACGCCCACCTGCTCGCTCTCCAGCCAGGGGTCGTCCACCTCCTGGCCGACGAGACCCAGGTCCGCCCGGCCCTCCCGGACCCATCCCAGCACCGCCTCGGTGTTGGCGATGCGCACGCGCACCTCCGCCTCGGGGTGGTCGGCGCGGAACCGGGCCAGCGCACGGGGCAGCAGGCTCTCACCGGGGAGGGTCGAGGCCGCGACCTCCACGACAACCTTCGCGCGGGGGCGCAGCGCCGCCATGGCGGCCTCCATCTCGTTCACCGCGCCCAGGATGCGCTCGGCGTGCGGGAGCAGCGCCTCGCCGGCCGGGGTCAGCGCCACCTGCCGGGTGCTCCGCACGAAGAGGGGCAGGCCGAACCGCTCCTCCAGGTGCTTGATGTGCTGGCTGACCGCGGGCCGGGTCAGCCCGGCCAGCTCGGCCGCACGGGTGAAGCTGCCCTCCCGGGCCACCAGCTGGAAGAGACGGAGGGACTCGATCATGCCCGCACCCCCGAACCGTTTTGATGTGGAGCAGCGGCTACTCCTTCGACCGCCGGAGCATCATCTCCTCTTGCTTCAGGCCTGAACCACGTCGGGGAGCCTCGGGGCCAGCTCCGTCAGTGTCCTGTGCGCCCCCGCCCGTCCAGGCCGGCCAGCACCGGCTCCTTCCCGTGCTCCTCCTCCCAGATCCGGTCGGCCAGCGCCCCCCACTCCGAGGCGTAGCCCGCCAGCTTGGCGGCGAACTGGTCGACGGTCTCGTCGGCGGTGAGCTGCGTCGGGTGGGCCCCCGACTCCCAGACCATGTCGCGCAGCATCTGGGGATGGTCGATGATCGGGCACGGCCGGCGCAGGTTCTCCGAGAAGGGCTGCCGCCTCTGGTACGCCTTGAACAGCGGGTTCTGCAGGGCCTCGGCCAGCGAGACGTCGTGGATGTTGCAGGTGGCGTAGTGGGCGAAGGCACACGGCTCCACCTCGCCCGCGGCGTTGATGTGGAAGTACTTCCGCCCGCCGGCAATGCAGCCCACCGCGGCCTCGCCGTCGTTCCAGAAGTCCACCAGGAAGATCGGCTTGGTGCGCCGGAACTCCCGGATGCGGTCGAACATGTAGGCCCGCTGCTCCGGCGTGGCCATCAGCTCCAGGTCCACATCCCGCCCGATGGGGATGTAGGTGAAGTACCAGCCGAAGGCGGCGCCCCGGTCCACCATCAGGTCGATGAACGCGTCGCTGGCGACCTCCTCGGTGTTCTTCCGGGTGTAGGTGGCGGAGAAGCCGTAGATCAGCCCCTCGCTGCGGAGGGTGTCCATGGCGTCCAGGACCTTCCGGAAGACCCCCTTGCCGCGCCGGGCGTCGGTGGTCTCCTCCAGCCCCTCGATGCTGAGGGCGAAGACCATGTTGCCCCGCTCGGCGGCCCGCCGGGCGAACTCCCGCGTGATCAGGGTGCCGTTGGTGTAGATGTGGAACATCTGCTCTGGGTGGCGCCGGGCGAGCTCCAGCAGATCGTCCTGGCGCACCATCGGCTCCCCGCCGGAGATGACGAAGAAGTTGATGCCCAGTTCGCCGGCCTCCCGGCAGATGCGGTCCATGGTCTCCAGGCTGAGCTCGTGGCGCAGCTGGTAGTCGCCCGCCCAGCAGCCCGTGCAGCGCAGGTTGCACTTCTCCGTGGGGTCCATCAGGATGGCCCAGGGCACCTTGACGCCCAGCCGCTTCTCGGCCTCGCGCTGGCGGGGGATGCCGAGCAGGCTGCAGTTCAGGAAGAAGTTGACCGCGGTGCGCTCCCGCACCACGGGGCCGGTCTCCGTGAGCAGGCGCATGCCCAGCCGGTACCAGTTGCCGTCCTTGTCGGCGAGGAACCGCTGCACCTTGCGGGCGATCTCGCGGTGGCTCTCCAGCGGGGCGTGGTCCGCCACCCAGCCGGCCATGCGCGGCAGGTTCTCCTCCGGATTGCGCATCACCATTCCCACGACGCGCTGCAGCACCTGCTGTCCCAGATGCGTCTCTGCCAGGTTCATGCTCTTTCCTCCCTCCTGTACAGCAGTGAAATGGTTGCTCTCCGCAAGGAACCACTACAGCAGCTCAGCCTCGAACTCGGCCTCCTCCCGGGCCACGAGCTCCTCCAGGTGTGCGAGGAACTCCTCCGTGACCGCGTCGGCCTCCGCGGCCGTCGCCCGGCCGCCGAGGTCCAGCGCGGCGACCACGGTGTCAGCCATGAGGTCGGCCATCGCCTCGTCCGGCAGCGCCACCTGCGCCGGCGTCCACGAGGCCATCATCAAGAACCCGAGGAAAACGGAGCGCACAAGGAAGGCCTGCGCGTGCGGCGAGAGGTCGGACCGGGCCATGTTCCGCTGGCTGAGGTACTCCAGGAGGACCTCGAAGAGCTCCTTCCGCTCGGGGTGCCGGCCCTGTTCCCGCACCAGCTTCCCCACCACCTCCACGTCACGGGTGAAGGCCGCCCGCATCAGCGGGTGGCGGGAGAGCCCCAGGGCGGCCTGCCGGAACAGGCGGCGCAGGGTGGGCCGCTCGGACGATGCGCGCACGCTGCTGAGGAAGGCGCGGGCCAGCCTGTACTGCTCCCGCCGCAGCAGGGCGCTGAACAGCTCGTCCCGCGTCTTCCAGTGAAGGTACAGGGTCCCCTTCGCCACCCCCGCCTGCCGCGCCAGGTCGTCGAGGGTGGTCTTGTCGTACCCGTACCGCCGCACCAGCTCTGCCGCTGCATCGAGGATCCGATGGGCCCGCTCCGCCCGCCGGAGCTGTTTTGCCGTCCGGTCCGCCATCTCGCCCGAGGCCTCCGCCCTGCATGATTTTGACCAAATAAGCTAATCTGGTCATATGCTCAAGATCACCATATCTCTGTCGGTATCGCTGGACAAGGCGCACGGTGGCGCCGTTTCTGCCCGCACCGAACGGACCCGGTCGGTGCGCCCATGGTAGCAGCCCGGGCCCGTTGCATGGCGAATAGGTGGCGGGTGTGCTTTGGTCGCTCAGACCGCAGAGCCCGTCGACCGGCCGCCAGGGTCATGCCTGCAGCCTGAGCAGGCCCGCTCCCACAGGAAGGGAGCGGGCCTGCTGCATGTCTGTGATGGAAGCCCCAATCCGATCCGGCCGCGGGCGGCCGGCTACAGCCCGATCTTCACACGGGTGGCGTAGAAGACCACCCGGCCGGCCAGTTCGCCCAGGGCCACCAGGGCGACCAGGGCACCGGCGAACTGGGGCAGCGACGCAGCCTTCTTCTGCATCACCCGCTGCCAGGCCAGCGGCATGCAGATGCCTGCGCCCAGCACCAGGCAGAGGATCTGGCCCCAGTAGAGCGCCGACCACTGGCCGGTCATCAGCGCCGCAGTCGCCTGCGCCTCGGGGCCGGCGGTGCCCAGGTAGGCGCCGTGCAGGGCGAGCGCGGCCACCTGCAGCCCCAGCATCGCCGCAGCGCCGATCACGAGGCCGCCGAGACCACGGGGCTCCTCCTCGCCCTTGCGGACGCACTGCCCGGCGAAGACCGCGGCCGTGCCGACGAGGCCCGCAGTGGCAAAGAAGACCAGCGTCGTGCTCACGTGCTCCCAGGCCGGGAAGGCCGACGAGCGGTAGATCATCGACATCACGTAGATCAGTCCCAGACCCAGCAGGCTCGTCAGCGCCGCCCAGCCGTTGCGGGTCTGCACGCTGCCCACGGCGCCCCGCTCCAGCAGCACGCTGCCGATGCCCGCCGCGCCGAACAGGGCGGTCAGCAGGATCTCGCGGCTCAGCCAGGAGGTGCCGAGGTTCGACATCGTCTTCAGGGCGTTGGCCGGGTAGCCCAGGTGCGTGACCGAGGCGATCACGCCGGCGACGCCCAGGGCCAGCGCCAGGTGGAGGAAGCGCATCCGCGCCCCCGTCGACTCCTCATTCCAGAGCACGATGCGGCTCACCACGTAGATGCCCACCGCCGACTGCAGGCAGAGCGTATAGAGAATCAGCGACCAGTCGTGCATGTTCACTTGCGATTCCCTCCAATCGGCGAGCTAATGGCCCCGGTCGGCGGGTTGACGAGCAGCGAAGGCGTGGTGCGGTTCGGGTCGGCCAGCCCCTTGACGTGGGCCGTCCCCTCATGCTTCGCCCTGAGCTCGGCGATGTCGCCGAAGTCGATGAGCTGGTACGGGCAGGCGTCCACGCAAACCGGACGCAGGCCGGCCTGGACCCTGTCGATGCAGCCGTCGCACTTGTGCACCTTGCCGACCTCGGGGTTGTACTGGGGGGCATCGTAAGGGCACGCCCAGACGCAGCTCTGGCAGCCGACGCAGTCGGCCGCGTTGTGCAGCACCAGGCCGTCCTCGGTGCGCTTGTACATCGCCCCGGTGGGGCAGGCCTTCACACAGGCCGGATTGGCGCAGTGGTTGCAGCTGATCGAGAGCCAGTAGGAGGTCACGTTGCTGATCCAGGCCTCGCCCCGCTTCACCCAGCCGCCGTCCTCGTAGTTGTTCACCTTCCGGAACAGCTGGCCAACGGCAAGGTCAGACCGGTCCTTGCAGGCGATCTGGCAGGTCTTGCAGCCCACACAGTACTTCGCGTCGATGAAAAACCCGTATTGCATTTCGGCTCACCTCCTCAGAGCTTGGCCACCTGGACCAGGTTGGTGTGCTGCGGGTTGCCCTTGGCGCCCGGGGTCGGGTGGTATTTGGTGACCGTGTTGATGCAGCCGCGCACGTCGACCCCGCTGCCGTTGGGCGTGTACCAGGCGCCCTGGGGCAGGTCGGCCACGCCGGGCATGATCGCCTTGGAGACCCGGCAGCGGACGTGGATCTCGCCCCGGTCGTTCCAGACCCGCACCATGTCGCCGTCCTTGATGCCCCGCTCGGCGGCGTCGAGCTCGTTGAGGGTGATCATCTGCGGCTCGACTTCCTCCAGCCAGGGGTTGTTGTCGTGGGTGGAGTGGACGCGCCGCTTCACGTGGTGGCCCACCAGCTGGATCGGGTACTTCTCCCGCAGCGGGTCCTGGGGGCCCTCCCACGACGGAATGTACTTCGGAATCGGCGGGAGCTCGTCGGCGTTGCCCCGCTGCGCGGCCAGCTCGGCCAGCTGCTCGGAGTAGATCTCGATCTTGCCGGAGGGCGTGCTCAGCGGGTTCTTCTCGGGGTCGGCGACGAAGCTGGCCAGGCCGATGATCGGCTCCACCTCCGTGCCGCGGACGATGGGATCCTTCAGCAGCTGCTCCCAGGTCGGGAAGCCGGGGTTCTTGGCAACGACGGCGGCGATGGCCTCGCGGCACCAGTCCTCCCAGGTCTTGCCCTCGGTGAACTTGTCGCCGATACCCAGCTTCTCGGCCACGCCGGCGCAGACCTCGTAGTTGGTCTTCACGTCAAACAGCGGCGTAATGGCCGGCACGCCCAGGTAGTAGCGGTCGCCCATGACGTTGGTGGAGCCCCGGCCCAGGTGGAGCCGCTCGTAGCTGGTGGCGTCGGGCAGCAGCACGTCGGCGTAGCGGGCCGACGGGGTCATCATCACGTCGTGGACCACGATGAACTCGCAGAGCGACTCATCCTGCAGGATGCGGTGGGTGTCGCGGGTGTCGGAGTGCTGGTTGATCAGCGTGTTGCCGCCGTAGTTCCAGATGAACTTGATATTGGACTCCAGCCGGTCGACGCCGCGCAGGCCGTCCTTGGCCGTGAGCTCGGTCCCGCGCACGATCGCCTCGGTCCACATGAAGACGGGGATCGACGCCTTCACCGGGTTGGTGCCGGCGGGGATGCTGGGGCTCGGGGCGTTCTTCCGGCCGTCGCGCAGGCCGGTACCGCCGCCCTTGACGCCGATGTTGCCGGTCATGGCCGCCAGCACCGGCAGGCCGCGCACGGGCTGCTCGCCGTAGGCGTGCCGCTGCCAGCCCAGGTTCTGGATCAGGGCGCAGGGCTTGGTGAGGGCGATCTCCCGCGCCAGCCGCACGATGGTCTCGCGCGGGACGCCGGTGATGGCCTCGGCCCACTCGGGGGTCTTGGGCACGCCGTCGGCCTCGCCCAGCACGTAGCTCTTGTAGCTGGACTTGGGCGGGGCGCTGGGCGGCAGGTGCTCGTCGTCGAAGCCGATGCAGTACTTGTCCAGGAAGGCCTGGTCGTGCAGGTTCTCGGTGATCATGACGTAGGCCAGGGCGTCCATGAGGGCGTTGTCCGTCGTCGGGCGGATGGGGATCCACTCGTCGGCGATGGCCTTGGCCGTGTCGGAGAGGCGCGGGTCGACCACGATGATCTTCGCCCCGGCCTTCTTGGCCTGCATCTGCCAGTAAAACTCGTTGCCGCCGCCCGGCTGGGTCTCGCCGGCGTTGTTGGCGAAGAGCACGATCAGGCGGGAGTTGACGAGGTCGTCGCTGGAGTTGTAGGGGGTGCCGCCGTAAGTATACGGCGCAGCCCAGCTGTAGCAGGCTGAGGAGTACGTGCCGTAGTAGTTCAGGTAGCCGCCCAGCATGTTCAGGAGGCGCGGAATCGACGTGCGGGTCGTGCCGTCCGTGCCCGAGGCGTAGTGGTTGTAGACGGCGTGGTTGCCGTAGGTCTTGATGATCCGGTCCAGGTTCTCCGCGATCAGCGTGTAGGCCTCGTCCCAGGTGATGGGCTCGAACTTGCCCTCGCCCCGCTTGCCCACCCGCTTCATGGGCTGCTTCAGCCGGTCAGGGCTGTAGACGAACTGCCGGGTGGCGCGGCCGCGCTGGCAGGCGCGCATCGCGGGGAAGCCGGGCCGGTCCTCCTGGTCGGTGTCCACCCGGATGATCACGTCGTCCTTCACGTGCAGCTTCAGCGCGCAGGAGTAGCCGCCGCAGTTGACGGTACACTGCTGCCACACGACCTTGTCGGGCACGGGCGTCCCCGCGGCCTCGGCGGTGCCTTCCAGCACCTTGAGCCCGCCCTTCGCCATCGACGCACCGCCGATGGCCGCCCCGGCGCCAACCACCGCCGACCACTTCAGGAAACTCCGGCGGGAGACTTCAGGCAGCTTCACATTGACCCCTCTCTTTCACATGGCGTAGTGGATCCTAGATGGACTGCTCCGACAGTGCCATGTCGGCCCGCAGGAGCCCCAGGGTCAGCCGGGCCAGCCCGGCGTAGAACCCCGTCTGCCCGGCCGCCTCCACCTTCTCCGCGAACTGGTGGACCCACCGGAGAAGATGCTCCTCCAGGCACTCCCGCTGGCCCGCCAGCAGCGCCTCTGCACCGGCGTCGTCCCCGGCCTCGAGCCGGTCCGCCGTGCGCCGGGAGAGCTCGCTGAGGAACTGGAGCTGCACCCCGATGTGATCGTCCGTCACGCCCACCGCCCGCTCGGCCGCAAGGCCGAATCTGGCGTACAGCGCCCTGACCCGGAGGGTCTCCTCACCCATGAGCGTCCGCTCCCGGTCCAGGTAGACCGACTGCCACGGCGGCGCCGCCGCCGGCCCCAGCGTGCCGAAAAGGCGCCAGAACTCCTCCCGGACGGCCGCGGCGCTGATCTCGGGCAGGGAACCCGCCAGGAACGCCAGTCCGCGCTCCACGTCGGCCTGCCCCCTTCCCAGCGGCCACTCGGCCACGAAGTCCGGGTGACGCATCACAGCCAGCCGTGCGTCATCTGGTGGATCGAGGTAGAGCCCGGCCAACAGCGCGTAAACCTCGGCCCGAACCTTGCAGTACAGCAGCAGGTCGGTTCTGCCCGACATCACCTTCCCTCCTCTACAGCGCGCCGCCAGCATTGTGACGGCAATAACATGGGTTGCCTTTCATTATGCAAGCGGGGCGGAAAGCACGGTACGCACATCGGGACAGACCTCCGGGGGCGAATCGGGACTGCTGGATACTTTGGATATCGTAAGGTCTGGAACTGATATCCCTCGACGGTCCGTATAGCACGAACCTTGTCGCACCCGGGGCGGCAACGGGGCTGCAAGGCTGGCATTCCGGCAGCTGAAGCAGGTCTAGTCCTTTCGGCCCAGCCCGCTCTGCCGCGCGCCACCGGCCGGGCCTGTCAAGCAGCGCGGCCGGACCTGCCGCCGCCGGACATCACCCGATCGGGTGGTTTCGCCATGGTGCAATCGGCTACGCCCGATCAGGATCGGGGTGCCTTGGGAACGAGGGCGCGCGCCGGGGATGGACAGCAACCAGCCGACGGCCCGGGGCGCTGAGCGCGCAAGCACAGCGCAACGGGTCCGCGCCCGGATGCGCGAACCCGTTGCTCAGATCCTCTCTTATTATCCAGTTTCGCCTACCGGAACCGCGCCTCCAGCCGGGCGATGATGGCGTCGACCATCTCGTTGGTGGTGCTGCGGCCGCCCAGGTCGGGTGTCCGCACGCGGCCCTCCTCCAGCACGTCCTCCACCGCGGTCATCACGGCCTCGCCCAGGTCCTGGCGGCCCAGGTGGTCCAGCATCATGCTGGACGACCAGATCTGGCCGACCGGGTTGGCGATTCCCTTGCCGGCGATGTCCGGCGCGGAGCCGTGGACCGGCTCGAACATCGACGGGTACTTCCGCTCGGGGTTGATGTTGGCCGAGGGCGCCATGCCGATGGAGCCCATCACCGCGCCGCCCAGGTCGGTGAGGATGTCGCCGAACAGGTTGGAGGCCACCACCACGTCGTACACGTCGGGCTTGAGCACGAAGTTGGCCGCCAGGGCGTCGATGTGGGTGAGCCAGCGCTCCACCTCGGGGAACTCCGTCTCGCCGATCTGGTTGAAGACCTCGTCCCAGAAGGGCATCGCCCAGTTGATGCCGTTGGACTTGGTCGCGCCGCAGAGCCGCTTGCGGGGGGCCTTCGCCGCCAGCCGGTAGGCGTAGCGGATGACCCGCTCCGTGCCCAGCCGGGTGAACACGGTGTTCTGGACGACCACCTCATGCGGGAAGCCCGTGTGCAGCCGCCCGCCCATGCTGGAGTACTCGCCCTCGGTGTTCTCCCGGATGACGACGAAGTTCACGTCCCCGGGGTTGCGGCCCCGCAAGGGGCTGGTGACGCCCCGCAGGATGCGCACCGGGCGCATGTTCACGTACTGCTCGAACCCCCGCCGGATCGGCAGCAGCAGCCCCCAGAGCGAGACGTGGTCGGGCACGCCCGGGTAGCCCACCGCACCCAGCATGATGGTCTCGAAGCTGCGCAGGGTGCTCAGGAAGTCCTTGGGGGCCATCTCGCCGTGCTGCGTGTAGTAGGCGCAGCCCCACGGGAACTCGGTGTACGCAAACTTGATGCCGCCGTCGAGTTCGGCGAGCCTGTCGAGCAGCCGCCGTGCCGCCTGCACCGTCTCGATCCCGATACCGTCCCCCGGGATGACCGCAACCGATACCGTCTGCATGCGAGGATCCCTCCTAGGTCTTACACCGGAGATGGGAGGCTCCACCACCATTCAAACGTGTATCGGGCGCGGCGCGCAACGGCCTAACGCCAGAATGCTCCGAAATGGCACGTTGGTACCGGCGGCCGGTCACGGCCCCCGCCGTTGTAACGCCCCCGAACCGTCGCCCCAGAGCCCCCGCCCCGCCTCACGGGCCTCCCGCTCCAGCGTAACGAAGCGGTCGGCGTACTTCACGTTGGGCGGGACCGTCATGACCTGAGCGTAGCCCTCCCGCACCAGGGTCTCATTGAACATCTCGTCGCCCAGCCACAGGTAGGCCAGCAGCCTGCCGTAGCGATCCCGCTCCTCCGCGTCCAGCTCGAGGCTCACCTCGGCGCCGGTCAGCCGCTCCTTCGCAAAGGCCGATGCCTCCTCGCCGTAGTGTTCGACGCTGCCGTGGACCTCCGGCGTGTCCACGCCGATCAGCCGCACCCGCTCCCTCCGGCCGTCCAGCTCCACGTCCACGGTGTCGCCGTCCACCACCCGGAGGACCTTGGCCGGAAGCCTGCCGGACACGGGGGCCGTCTCCCCCGCACCGGGCGCCTGCGTCGGCGCCGGCTCGTCTCTGGCCGAACCAGGCGTCGTCTCCTGCACGCCGGGTATCGGCCCCGGCGCATGCCCATCTCCGCCGGTGAACCGCGCGACGGCCGCCCCCGCCAGGAGCACCGCCGCCAGCAACTGCCATCCCCTGGGGCTCTTCCCTCGCCGGGCTCGTTTCATCCCGTCCCTGTTCCTCCATACTGTGCTGCATCGTCTGGCCCCGCCCCACTCCCGGGCAGGACCGGGTTTCGTCGGCAGGTCCCGCCCCGCTCCCGGTCGAGACCAAGCCTCGCCGTCAGGCGCTGCCACGCACCCGGCCGAGACCAAGCTTCGCCGTCAGGTGCCGCCACGCTTCCGGGCAGGACCGGGTTGCGTCGACGAGTCCCGCCCCGCTCCCGGGGGGGACCGCCTTTCGCCGTCAGGCCGCTCCCTGTGCTCGGGCAGGGCCACGTTTCAGTGTACGGGCCGCGGGCCGCACCGTAAACCCGCCGAACCCCCTGCCGGTGCCCCTCATAAGATACAGGAGTCCTGTCGCAAGGGCGCGGACCATCTGACGCAAGCAGGGGGACTTACCTGTGGCCAGACCACTCCTGGTGACAGAAGGGGCGGGAACGACCCTTCCCGTGGAGATCCGGCCGGGGCTGGCGGTGGGCGCCGGTCGGCCCGTGGTGATCGCCGGCCCCTGTTCCGTGGAATCACCCGAGCAGATACAGGAAGCGGCCGAGGTCGTGCGAAGGGCGGGGGCGAGCCTGCTGCGGGGCGGCGCCTTCAAGCCGCGCACCTCCCCCTACTCCTTTCAGGGGCTGGGCGAGGCCGGGCTGCGGATGCTGGCCGAGGCAGGGGAGCGGACCGGGCTTCCGGTGGTGACCGAGGTGATGGACCCGAGCGAGATCGAGGTGGTCGCGCGGTACGCCGACGTGCTCCAGGTCGGGGCCCGGAATATGCAGAACTTCCGCCTGCTGACGGCGCTGGGCCGGATCGACAAGCCGGTGCTCCTGAAGCGCGGCCCGGGGGCCACGCTGGAGGAGTGGCTGTACGCGGCCGAGTACGTGGCCAAGGGCGGCAACGGCCGCATCATCCTGTGCGAACGGGGCATCCGGACCTTCGAGACCCACACCCGCTACACCCTCGACCTGGCCTCGGCGGTGGCCGCCAAGCAGCTCACGCACCTGCCGGTCATCGCCGACCCCAGCCACGGCTGCGGACGCCGCGAGCTGGTAGCCCCGATGGCCAGGGCGGCGCTGGCGGCCGGGCTGGACGGGGTGATGCTGGAGGTCCACCCGGACCCGACGCAGGCGCTGAGCGACGCCGCCCAGGCGCTGACGCCCGCGGACTTCCAGCGGCTCATGGTCGAGCTGGGGCTGGCGCCCGCGCGCGCTGCGGCCGACAGCCCCTGAGCACAGGGGCTGCCGGCCATGGCCTGGCGGGCAACTAGCGGGTCTCCTCAAGCAGCTGAATCAGGTCCAGCGACTGCAGTTCGGCCAGCGTCCGGCGGAAGAGGGCCATCGCCCGGTCTGTCCGGTCAGGCAGGTCCGCGGCGCTGCCGACGAAGAGCAGGTCGCGCACCTCGGCGTACACATCGGTCGGCAGGTCCTGGCTGAGGTAGCGCAGGCCGAAGGTGTGGCGCCACGGTGCGTAGCGGCTGCGCAGGCAGTGGACGAGCCTCGGGATCACGAGTCCGTTGTAGAACCCGAGCGCATCCACCTCCCGCCCGCGCAGCACCTCCTTGCGCACGAAGGGGGCGAACAGGTCGAGGAAGGCGGCGTCGGCCTCGAGGCGGGCCCGGATCCGCTCGGCCACCGGAGCAGGGTCGGTGGGCTCCTGGCGCACCCATCCGGTCTTATCGAAGTAGACGAGCGCCCTGCCGTGCATCTCGGGTTCCAGGAACCGGTTCGTGGTGGAGGCCTGCAGCACGCAGAGGTCGACGAGCAGGTAGGGGCTGGTGCCCTGGAGGCGGTAGAACGCCTGCCAGTGCCCGTGCCACGTCGGCTGGGGCAGGACGTGCCGCTGCACGATCGGGGCGATGCGCTGCAGCGCCCGCTCGACCGCAGCGTGACTGTCCTCCACGTGACCGTCCTCGACCAGGAGCATCAGGTCGAGGTCGCTGAGGTCGTCGGCCCGGCCGAAGGCTGCGGAGCCCTGCTCCCACAGCCCCAGGATGTGCGGATGCGGCTCGGTCTCTGCGATGATCGCCTGTAGAATGCGGGATCGGTCGGACTCGGACATGGGTACGCCACCTTCCGTAGAGTATCGCTCACGTGGACACGCTCCCGGTGTCCTGGTGAGTGTGGGTTTCTAGACCTTCGCCCGCAAGGGCTGAGATGCCTGCCATCTGCGTTCATTCCGGCGGGGAAGCCACGGTGACGCCTGGCGACTGCTGGTCTGCCTACCTAACCGGCACCAATTGACCCTTTTCCCGGTTCACCAACCGGGGTCCCTACCGCGCCGGTTTCACCGCCTCGATGGTGGCGGAGAACACCTGGCCAGCCAGGCTGCTGTCCAGCCCCCACTGCTCCAGAAGCTGCCCGCTCGCCCTTGGCGTGACGGCGATCTGCTCAAACCCGGCCGCTGCAAGCATGGCCTTCACCTCGTCCACGGTGGCGGCCCCGGCCACGCACCCGGCGTACAGGGCCACGTCGGCCTGGACCTCCGGCGGCAGCGGTGCGGCGGTCACCACGTCGGAGATCGCCAGCCGGCCGCCCGGGCGCAGCACCCGGAAGGCCTCGCGGAAGACCTGCTCCTTCTCGGGTGAAAGGTTGATGACGCAGTTGGAGATGATCACGTCCACGCTCTGATCGGCAACCGGCAGGTGCTCGATCTCGCCCAGGCGGAACTCCACGTTGCGGAAGCCACCGGCCACCGCGTTCCGGCGCGCCCGCTCCAGCATCTCCGGCGTCATGTCAACGCCGATCACCCGGCCGTTCTCCCCCACCTGCCGGGCGGCCAGGAAGCAGTCGAATCCCGCACCCGAGCCCAGGTCCAACACCGTCTCCCCCGGCTTCAGGTTCGCGATGACGTGCGGGTTCCCGCAGCCGAGGCCGAGGTTGGCACCCTCCGGTGCGGCGTCCAGGTCCGAATCCGAATAGCCCAGGACGTGGCTCAACTCGACGATCGACGCGGAGCCTCCGCAGCACCCTTCCGCAGTGCCGCAGCAACCCGAAGGGGCACCAAGCCCGTCGGTCCCCGCCGGGGCCGCGCCTCCCCCTTCAGCCTGTCTGGCCCGCTCACCGTACCGCTTCCGGACCAGCGCGCGGATCGAATCAGCATCCACCGATCGGCACCTCCCATATGGTTGTTGATGACAACGTTGTCGTAGTCATCATAGTCGTGTGGGGATGCTGTTGTCAATAGCAACTTTATCGGGATGCTGCCCACCCGATGTGGGGGGTGGCTTCGGTCGTGGACACGCATGAAACCGGCGACCGCACGCTGATGCGGCCGCCGGTACGGCATCAACAGTCTGTCACATGTGCACGGCCAGCGCCGGCCAGTGCCTGCGCCTCAGCGCGTGCCCCACGTTAAAGGCAACGGCTGCGCTCAGCAGCAGCTCCGGCTCGCCGAAAGCTCCTCTTCCAACGCCCGTTCCAGAAGGCGGAGTGCATGCACCACGCCCTCCCGCTCCTCCGGCGGGATGCGCTGCAGCACCCGCTCGGAGAGCAGGTCAAGGTTGGCGTTGACCTCCCGGCAGAGCGCCCGGCCCGCGTCGGTCATGTCGATGACGACGGCGCGCCGGTCGGATGCGCTGGGGGTCTTCACCAACAGCCCCTCGCGGACGAGCGCGTCGACTGAGCGGCTGATCCAGCCCTTGTCCAGGCCAAGCCCGCGCGCAAGCTCGGCCTGCGTCACCGGGCCGGTCCGGTCAAGCTGGGTCAGGATCGTGCACTGGGCGAGCGTCGCGCCGCCGCAGCAGAGGTCGCCCTGTCTCTGCAGATGCTCGTGGAGCGTGGCCACCCGCCGTAGCAGGCCGGCGGCGGTCTGGGTGGTCACACGTGCCAACCCCCTGATCGCATAGCGGTTTCAAGGCCATCATATCGAGGTACAGGGTAGTTGTCAAACTCAACTACGACTCTCGCCGCCCCCCCACCCGGGGGTGGATGCGCCCGTACCGGCTACACCCGCTCGATCAGCGTGGCGATCCCCTGCCCCACCCCGATGCACATCGTGGCCAGGCCGTACCGGCCGCCCCTGCGCCGCAGCTCGTGGGCCAGGGTGGTGAGGATGCGGGCGCCGCTGCAGCCCAGCGGGTGGCCGAGCGCGATGGCCCCGCCGTTGACATTGACCCGCTCGGGATCGAGGCCCAGCTCCCGGATGCAGGCCAGCGTCTGGCTGGCGAAGGCCTCGTTCAGCTCCACCAGGTCCAGGTCCGCCACGGTGAGGCCGGTGCGGGTCAGGAGCTTGCGCACGGCGGGAACTGGCCCGATGCCCATGCAGGTGGGGTCGACGCCCGCCACCGCGGCGGCCACGACCCGGGCCAGCGGTGCGGCGCCCAGGCGTGCGGCCGCCCGCTCCGAGGCGATCAGCAGCGCGGCGGCGCCGTCGTTGATACCCGAGGAGTTGCCGGCAGTCACGGTACCGCCGGGCTTGAAGGCCGGCGGCAGCCGCCCGAGCTGCTCCAGGGTCACGTTGGGGCGGGGGTGCTCGTCGGCCGTCACCTGCACCGGCTTTCCCCCCGGTCCGGGCGCCGCCACCGGGACCAGCTCTGCGGCGAAGCGGCCCGCGGCGATGGCCCGTCCCGCCCGCTGCTGGCTGCGGAGGGCGTACCGGTCCTGCTCCTCCCGGCTGATGCCGAACCGCGCGGCCACCACCTCGGCCGTCTCCCCCATGCTGAGGTCGTACCCCCGCTCCCGCATGAACGGGTGGACGAACCGCCAGCCCAGGGTGGTGTCGTAGATCTGCGCGGTGCGGGCAAAGGGCGCCTCCGCCTTGGGCAGCACCAGCGGCGCACGGGTCATCGACTCGACGCCGCCGGCGATGAACAGCTCGCCCTCGCCGGCCCAGACCGCCCGGGCCGCCTGGTTCACCGCCTCCAGGCCCGATCCGCACAGCCGGTTGACCGTGACGCCCGCCACGGTGATGGGCAGCCCTGCGATCAGGGCGGCCATGCGGGCCACGTTCCGGTTGTCCTCGCCCGCCTGGTTGGCGCAGCCCAGGTAGACGTCCTCGATCTCGGCCGGATCCACCGCCGGCTGCCGGGCCAGGAGGCCGCGGATCGCCGCCGCCGCCAGGTCGTCGGGCCGCACCGACGCCAGTGCGCCGCCATACCTGCCGATGGGCGTGCGCACGGCGTCCAGGATCAGCGCCTCGCTCCTCATCGCCTCACCTCCGCCAATCACGCTTTATCGACTATTCTTTATTAGCGGCATCCGGCGGAGATCCTCGTCCTGCTCCGGTGATCGAGTAGACCGTAGGGTCGCCCTACGGCCTCTCACAACACCGGACATGCGGGTCACGCATCCGGCGTTTCGTCAAGCACTCCGAGTCGATTC